>NZ_JBEFTW010000051.1:0-38303 GCF_040196095.1 Actinopolymorpha sp. B17G11 | reverse complement strand
CGGTCAACGGCCTGCTCGACCAGCTCTCGGTCTTCGCCTCCGAGGTGACCCGTGTCGCCAGGGAAATCGGAACGGACGGCCGGCTCGGAGGTCAGGCGCAGGTGCCGGGGGTCGCGGGGACCTGGCGCGACCTGACCGACTCGGTGAACTTCATGGCGGCCAACCTCACCTCGCAGGTCCGCAACATCGCGCAGGTGGCGACGGCGGTCGCCCGCGGCGACCTGAGTCAGAAGATCGACGTGGATGCGCGGGGCGAGATCCTGGAGTTGAAGTCCACGATCAACACGATGGTGGACCAGTTGTCGTCGTTCGCCGACGAGGTGACCCGCGTCGCCCGTGAGGTGGGCACCGAGGGTCGGCTGGGTGGTCAGGCGCAGGTCCCGGCGGTCGGCGGTACGTGGCGTGACCTCACCGACTCGGTGAACTTCATGGCGGCCAACCTCACCTCGCAGGTCCGCAACATCGCCCAGGTGACCACGGCCGTCGCCCGCGGCGACCTGAGTCAGAAGATCGATGTCGACGCGCGGGGAGAGATCTCGGCGTTGAAGAACACGATCAACACGATGGTGGACCAGCTGTCGTCGTTCGCCGACGAGGTGACGCGGATGGCCCGCGAGGTGGGCACGGAAGGCCGCCTCGGCGGTCAGGCCCAGGTCCCGGGTGTGGGGGGTACGTGGCGTGACCTCACCGACTCGGTGAACTTCATGGCGGCCAACCTGACCGCGCAGGTGCGTTCGATCGCGCAGGTGACCACCGCGGTGGCTCAGGGGGACCTGAGTCAGAAGATCGATGTCGACGCGCGTGGTGAGATCTCGGCGTTGAAGAACACGATCAACACGATGGTGGACCAGCTGTCGGCGTTCGCCGACGAGGTGACCCGCGTCGCCCGAGAAGTAGGAACGGAAGGTCGACTCGGCGGTCAGGCTCGGGTCCGCGGCGTTGCCGGTACGTGGAAGGACCTCACCGACAACGTCAACATCATGGCCGAGAACCTCACCGGCCAGGTCCGCAGTATCGCCACCGTCGCCACCGCGGTGGCCGGCGGCGACATGAGCAAGAAGATCACCGTCGAGGCGTCGGGCGAGGTCGCGGCCCTCGCCGAGACGATCAACGGGATGGTCGACACGCTTCGTGCGTTCGCCGACGAGGTAACGCGGGTGGCCCGCGAGGTGGGTACGGAAGGAATTCTCGGCGGGCAGGCGCGGGTGCCCAACGTCGCCGGCACCTGGAAGGACCTCACCGACAGTACGAACTTCATGGCGAACAACCTGACCAGCCAGGTACGCAACATCGCCCAGGTCACGACCGCCGTCGCGCAGGGGGACCTGAGCAAGAAGATCGACGTCGACGCGCGGGGCGAGATCCTCGAGCTGAAGAACACCATCAACACGATGGTCGACCAACTCTCCGCGTTCGCCTCCGAGGTGACGCGCGTCGCCCGCGAGGTCGGTACGGAAGGCAAGCTGGGCGGGCAGGCCGAGGTCGTCGGCGTGTCCGGCACCTGGCAGCGGCTCACCGAGAGCGTCAACCACCTTGCCGGCAACCTCACGACCCAGGTGCGGGCGATCGCTGCCGTCGCGACAGCGGTCACCGAAGGCGACCTGACCCGGCAGATCACCGTGGACGCGTCCGGTGAAGTGGCGGAGCTCAAGGACAACATCAACCAGATGATCGCCAACCTGATGGAGACCACGAAGACCAACCTCGAGCAGGACTGGTTGAAGACCAACCTGGCCCGGATCTCGGGGCTGATGCAGGGCCACCACGACCTGAAGGCGTTGGCCTCCCTGATCATGAGCGAGTTGGCGCCGCTGGTCTCCGCCCAGTACGGAGCGCTCTACCTGGCCAGCCAGGGGCCGAACTCCGAGGTCGTTCTGGAGCGGACGGCGAGCTACGGCGCGCCCCCTTCGGATCTCGTCGAAGGCGTCAGGGCGAGGTTCCATCTCGGCGAGTCGCTCGTCGGCCAGGCCGCGGCGGACAAGAAGACGATCCTGATGGCGGGCGCACCGGAGAACCTGAAGATCGCCTCCGGGATGGGGACGGTCAGCCCGGCCAACGTGATCCTCGTCCCGGTGCTGTTCGAGGGCCAGACCCTGGGCGTGATCGAGCTCGGATCCGTCCGCGAGTTCACGCCCGTCCACCAGGACCTGCTGGACCAGCTGAAGGAGACCATCGGCGTCAACGTCAACACGATCGTCGCCAACTCGCGGACCGAGGCGCTGCTCGGTGAGTCCCAGCGCCTGGCGTCGGAGCTGCGGGCCCGTTCCGAACAACTCCAACAGCAGCAGGACGAACTGCAGCGTTCCAACACCGAACTCGCCGAGAAGGCCGCCCTGCTCGCGAGCCAGAACCGCGACATCGAGATCAAGAACATCGCGATCGAGCAGGCCAGCCAGGAACTCGAGGAGCGCGCCCAGCAGCTGTCGATGGCGTCGCGCTACAAGTCGGAGTTCCTCGCCAACATGTCCCATGAGCTGCGTACGCCGTTGAACAGCGCCCTCATCCTGGCGAAGCTGCTGTCGGACAACCTGGAAGGCAACCTGACACCGCAACAGATCGAGTTCGCCAAGACCATCCACGCGGCGGGGAGCGACCTGTTGCAGATGATCAACGACGTCCTGGATCTCGCCAAGGTGGAGGCCGGGCACATGGAACTCCTGCCGGTGCCGGTGCCGGTGGAGAGCCTTGTCACCTATGTCGAGTCGCTCTACCGGCCGCTCGCGGCCGACAAGGGGCTCGACTTCTCGGTGACGGTCTCCCCGATGGTGCCGGCGAGCCTGCAGGCCGACCGCCAGCGACTCCAACAGATCCTGCGGAACCTGCTGTCCAACGCGATCAAGTTCACGCACGAGGGAAGCGTCCGGTTGTCCATTCGTACGGCCGACCCGGCCGAGGTGAGCAGCCCGTCGTTGCGGGTGGCGCCCTCGCGCATCGCCTTCGTCGTCGAGGACACCGGCATCGGCATCCCGCCTGACAAGCTCGCGCTCATCTTCGACGCGTTCCAGCAGGCCGATGGGACGACGAGTCGGCAGTACGGCGGTACCGGGCTGGGTCTGTCCATCTGCCGGGAGCTGACCCGTCTGATCGGCGGAGAGCTGCAGGTCCACAGCGAGGCCGGCGCAGGCAGCACATTCACGCTCTACGTCTCGGCAGGGGAGCGGCCCACCCGGGCGGCTCTGACGGTCGCCGAACCGGAGGCGGTTCCGGGCCCCGTGCCGAGCCGTCATGTGGCCCGTTACGCGGAGCACTCCGGGAGCGGAGAGCGCCATGCCCCGCTGGGAAGCGCCGCGACGCAAGGGCCGGACGTGGGGGACCGGCTTGAACAGTCGCGCGGCGACAGGCCGTCGGGTGACGGGCCGTTGGGCGACGGGCCGTCGGGTGACGGGCCGTCCGGCGACGGGGCTGCCGAGCTGACGTCCCACGAACCCGCTCTTCGTCCTGAGGCGTCCGTCGTGGCGCCCGCTCCCGCCGTACCGGAGCAGGCAGCCTCACCAGAGGAACACGGACGCCCTTCCTGGCAAGACGGCGACACGGTGCTCGTCGTCGACGATGACCCGCGCTATGTCTACGCGATCACCACGACGCTCGAGCAGCACGGGCTGAATGTTCTCTGCGTCGACAACGGCCTGGCCGGCATCAGGGCGCTGGAACAGCATGACGACATCCGCCTGGTCCTGATGGACGTGATGATGCCCGCTCTGGACGGCAACGCCACGATGGCGACCATCAGGCGGATGCCCCGCTACCGCGACCTTCCGCTGATCGCGGTCACCGCCAAGGCGATGAAGGGTGACCGGGAGAAGAGTCTCGCCTCCGGTGCCACGGAGTACGTCGCCAAACCGGTCGACATCGAGTGGCTGCTCCAGCTGATCGCGACCTACCTTCCGACGGACACGCCGGCCCTCGAGTAGGCGCGGGAAGCACGCGCCGCCGCGTCACCTGATCCGGTCGACCTCATCGACGCGGCGGCTGGTGAGGCGGGCGCTCATCAGGCTGACCACCGCGACAACGCCGGCGACGACGAGCGGGATGATCAGCGCGGAGCGCAGGGAGTCGGCGAACGCCTCGGCGATGGCGGCGAGGACCGCGCGGGAGATGCCGTCGTCGACACCTGCGAGAGCGCTGTCCTGGATCGGGCCGATGAGCAGCATCTCCGCCAGAGTGCCGGCGGCGACCACGATGCCGACGACGGTGAGGGTGCGCCAGCGGTTCAGTGAGGTCAGCAGGGCAAGCGTCATCAGGCCGGCGGCAAGGACGGGGATGACGTATGCCAGAGTCGGCGCCATCCGTGCGATCGTGCGTACCTGTGCGAGCGCGGGAACGTCCACCAGCACGATGCTCGTCATCTCGTCCGGCAGTTCGGACGGAAGTACGGATCCTGCCGGGCCCAGCCGGTCCGCCAGCGGTCGGACCAGCTCACGGATGTCGACCGAAACCTCTCCACCGTTGCCGGTCAGCAGGCTTTCGCGGGCTGCCAGGCTGGCGGCGAGCCAGATCCTCGAGGCCCCGGGCGTACGCATCACCGCAGGGATCTCCTGCCGGACCACGTCGACGACGATCGGACTGAGCCCTTCGCCACCTCCTGCCACCGTTTCGGCCACCCGGTCGGCCATGGCGCGTTGGACAGAAGGGTCTTTCGCCAGCGGACCTACGGTGTCGGCGTAGGCGGTGCCGTGCAGTTGCGCGTTGAGCCACACGACCGGAACCACGGCCAGGACGGCCAGGCAGGCGAGCAGGGCGAGCACGCCTGAAGCCACGTGGCGTCCTCGCATGGTGGCAGTCTGTCAGCTCCGGGGTCGTCGAGAGCATTGAGCGCAGAGGTTGGGGAATTGCCGGACCTACGTGTCAGGGGTCAGCCCTTCGCATGTCTCGGCCACGACGTACCCGTCGTACCCCTGCGCGGTGGGTCGTGGGAAATTGTCTCGAACCGGAGCCCGACTGGAGCCTAGGATCGCGTGCCGTGACCGAGCAGGATCTCCCGGCAACCGATGAGGATCTCCCGCCGACGGAGCAGGCGACTGTGCTGACGACGCCGCGGCTCCGGCTGCGGGAGTTCACCATGGACGACGTCGACGCCCTGGTCGAACTCGACGCCGACCCCGAGGTCATGCGCTTTCTCACCGGCGGCAAGCCCACGCCACTGGAGGAGGTCCGCGACGAGGTTCTGCCGAAACTCCTTCGCGAGTACGCACTCTTCCCCGGCTTCGGTCGCTGGGCGGCGAACGAGAAGGCCACCGGCCAGTTCCTGGGATGGTTCGGGCTCCGTTCGGCCGAACGCATCGGGCCCGGCTGCGCCTCCCTCGGATACCGGCTCCGCCGAGCCGCCTGGGGCCGCGGTCTTGCGACCGAGGGGTCGCGTGCCCTCCTCGCCAAGGCGTTCACCGAACTCGGCGTGCAGCGGGTCTCCGCCGACACGATGGCGGTCAACCAGCGCTCCCGAAGGGTGATGGAGAAGGCGGGACTGACGTTCGTCCGTAATTATCACGAGTACTTCCCCGACCCGATTCCCGGAACCGAGCATGGTGAGGTCGAGTACGCCGTGACGAAGGTGGAATGGCTCCGACGGTTCGGCCAGGCGAATCCGAGGTAGACCGACTCATGGAGAGGGAGTGATCGGGATGAGGAGCGCCGACCTACTCGTCGATGCGTTCGGCCGGATCCGCGAGGAGGTCCACGCGGTCGTCGACGGCTTGTCGCCTGACGATCTTGCCTACCGCCTCGATGCCGCCGCGAACTCGATCGCCTGGCTGGTATGGCACCTGACCCGCGTCCAGGATGACCACCTCGCCGACGCGGCGGGAACACCGCAGGTCTGGACCGAACGCGGCTTCGTGGACAGGTTCGGTCTGCCGTTCGAGCCGTCGGCGACCGGCTACGGGCATGGCACCCACGAAATCGCGGCCGTACGGGTGCAGACGTCAGGACTGCTCACGAGCTACCACGACGCGGTTCACGACGCCACGGTCGCCTTCGTCGAACGGCTCGTCGACAGCGATCTCGACCGCATCGTCGACGAGGCCTGGGATCCGCCGGTGTCGCTCGGCGTACGACTCGTCAGCGTGATCGGCGACGACCTCCAGCACGTGGGGCAGGCGGCTTTCGTCCGCGGCGTCGTCGAACGCCGACCCGCCTGGCGCCTGGACGGACGCGAAGCTGACGGCTGACCTTGTGACCTAGCCTTCGCGCGGACGCCGGCCGGCGCCGGGAAGGCTCGCGGGATCCACCAGCGGGCCGAGGTGGCGGAGCTTGTCCGGGTTGAGGACATTGCGTAGGGCACGTACCTGGCCGTCCGCGATCTGGAGTTCGAAAATCGCGGCGAGGCGTCCCTCGGCGTCGACCATGCGGCCGCCCGGTTGGCCGTTGACCATGGTCGGTTCGAGCCGCCCACCGAACGTCGCGACCTGCCGGATGATGCCGAGCAGGAAGCGGGCGACCTGGACCCGACCCTGGATCGGCCTGGCGATGGCGGGCGCCTTGCCGCCACCATCGCCGTCGAACACGACGTCCTCGGCGAGTAGCTCTTCCAGCACGGTGATGTCACCGGTTTCGCAGGCCGCGAAGAAGGCGCGCGCGAGGTCGTCCCGGCGTTCGCGGGACGCCTCGAAACGTGGCTCGCCGGCGGCGATCCGGCGGCTTGCACGGGTGAAGATCTGGCGGCAGTTGACCACCGACTTCTCGACGATCCGGGCGATCTCGTCGTAGTCGTAGCCGAAGACCTCGCGCAGCAGGAAGACGGCGCGCTCGACCGGTGACAACGTTTCCAGGACGACGAGGAACGCCAGCGAGAGACTGTCGGCACGTTCGGCTCGGACGGCCGGGTCGGATTCGACGTCCGTGGCGAGCAAGGGTTCGGGCAGCCAGGACCCGACGTAGCGCTCTCTGCGTACTCTCGCCGACCGCAGTTGGTCGATCGCCAGCCGGGTCGTGACCGTGACGGCATAGGCGGACACCGATCTCACCTCGGCGGGCGTGCGATGCAGGCGGAGGAACGCCTCCTGGACGACGTCCTCGGCCTCGGCAACGCTTCCGAGCATCCGGTACGCGATCGAGAACATCAGCGGTCGCAGCTCGTCATGGTGCTCGGCTGCGAGATCGGTGGTCACGACCTCGATCCAACCACGTTCGCGCGAGCAGCTGCCTTACTTGGCAGCCGTGGTCGGTGCGAGGCGCTCGACGTGGAGATCGTCGCTCTGCCGCCGCCGGGTGAGGAGGCCGAGGATGATGCCGCCGACCGCGACAGTGATGGCCGCGAGGAGCAGCACGAGCAGGTCGGAACGCAACGATCGGGAAAATTCCTGCGCCACCGCGTCCAGGAGTGCGCGCGAGGTGTCGTCGTCGACCGTCGCGAGGTAGCGGTCCCGGGCCAGCCGAAGGGCGAGAATCTCGACCAGCGCGACGACGGCGACGCCGATCCCGGCGATCGCCAGGGTACGGAAGCGTCGAGCCGAGATCAGCAGGGCGAGCAACAGCAGACCGCCGGCGACGAGGGGAAGTGCCTGCGCCAGCGTCGTGGTCAACTGCGAACCTTCACGCGCCCGTGCAACGGCAGGTGAGTCGACCAGGACGACTCTCGAACTGTGCGCCGGGAGGTCGGCAGGTACGTCGAGGCCTTCGGCGCGCAGTCGTTCGGACAGGATGGCGACCAGCTCGTCGATGTCGACGGTCACCTTGCCGCCGTTGCCGCTGAGTAGGGCGTCGCGGGCAGCCAGGTTGGCCGCCACCCAGATCTCGGCAGCTTCCGGAGTGCCCAGCACCACAGGCACTTTGCTCTGGATCGTGTGGGCCACCGCCGGCGGGACCTCTCGCCCGGACGACTCGATCGCCTCCGCGAGACGGTCGCAGATGGCGCGTTGCACCTGCGGGTCGCGCGGCAGTGGGCGTACGGTCTCGGCGTAGTCGTCGGTATGAAGCTGTGCATCGAGCCACCGGACCGGAACCACGGCGACCGCCACGGCACATGCGAGCAGGACGAGCAGACTGGAAAACACACCCCGAGCCATCATCCGCCGCAGTCTGCCAGGGGCTGGGGCAATTTGTCAGTTTCGGGCCATTAAGTACCTATCGTCCTTGTTGGCGGTATGGGCGCTTCACGCGGCGCCACAGTGTGGCCGTGGGCGTCCCCTGCGACGTGGGCGCCACTTGCGACGCCGACGCCGCCATGATCATGAAGGGAATGCGGTCCATACGACTGGAAAACCTTCACGATCACGGTCATGATCACGGTGTGACGGGCGCGTGGTGGTGCAGGGCGGCGCTGTGCAGTGGCGTGCGGGGGAGCGTCCTTGGTGGCGTCATCGCCGTGGGTCTCTCGCTCGGGCTCGCGCCTGCGGCGTATGCGGACTGTGCGGAGCGCCCCGCGCCTTCGGCACATGCGTTCGAGGGAACGGTCATCGCGACCGACGACGGCGGGCGGACCGCCACGGTGGTCACTGAGAACGGCGACCAGGTGACGGTCGAGAACCCGGCCGCGGACGGTGTGTCATCGTCGGACCGGCGGTTCGCCGTCGGCGCGTTGTACGAGTTCCATCCGACCAACGCGACCAGTCCGTACCGCGACAACGGCTGCACCGCCACCCGTCGGCTGTGGGGCCCGCGGCCGGCACCGATCGAGCCGGGCCAGGGCTTTCTCCCCGCGTGGCTTCCGGTGGACGACCATGCCGGCGCCGCTGGATATGCGCTGGTACTTGCGCCGGTCGTCCTCGCCGTCCTGGCGATCGGCGTCGGGTTCGGCATGACCCGGAGAAAGGGCGCGGCCGGCCCGCCAGACGTTCAGCGGGAATCGTCGTCCTGACGTCGCCACTCCGCGGCACGGGACCGGAGCGCGCGACTGTTACCGCTGAGCGGGCGTAGCGACTCCTCCGCGGTAGCCGGACCACCTCCCGGGACGGTGTGCTGGGGCCGGACATCGACCTTTGCCGGCCATGGATTGTGGTCTAACCTCTGACCAGCATGGACCGGCACGATCCGTCACGTCCGATGGCGAAGGGGTGGGCTCGTGGGACGCGCTGCTTGCTGGCGAGGTGTTGTCGTGCCGCGGCGGGATCGGCTCCGGCACCTGCTGATGGCCGTCGTCGTCGCATGTGCGGGTCTGGCGGTCGCGATGCCCGCGGCGGCGCAGGATCGTACGACCAACGCCGAGGCGCTCGCCGCGGCGCCGGCTACCGGCGGGACGATCACCGTCGACGGGCGCGCCGGCGGGCGGACCTTCAACGGTGTCGGAGCGGTGAGCGCCGGAGCCTCGTCCCGGCTGCTCGCCGACTACCCCGAACCGGAACGCAGCCAGGTGCTGGACTATCTCTTCACGCCGGCGTACGGAGCGGCGCTCGACATTCTCAAGGTCGAGATCGGCGGCGAGACGAACTCCACCGACGGCGCGGAACCGAGCCACCAACGCGAGCCCGGTGTCGTCGACTGCGACCGGGGCTACGAATGGTGGCTCATGAAGCAGGCCCGCAAGCGCAACCCCGCCATCAAGCTCGCCGCGCTCGAATGGGGGGCGCCCGGCTGGTTCGACGGCGGCTTCTGGAGTCAGGACAATATCGACTACATCCTTTCCTGGCTTGACTGTGCGGCCTCACACGGCCTGCGCATCGACTACGTGGGCGGCTGGAACGAACGCGGCTACGACACGGACTGGTACGTCGCCTTCGACAAGGCGCTGGCTGAGCGGTTTCCCGACATCGAGATCATCGCGGCCGACGAGTGCTGTCGCGAAGATCTG
The DNA here is from genome assembly GCF_040196095.1 of Actinopolymorpha sp. B17G11. NCBI lineage: Bacteria > Bacillati > Actinomycetota > Actinomycetes > Propionibacteriales > Actinopolymorphaceae > Actinopolymorpha > Actinopolymorpha sp. B17G11. The sequence continues at coordinate 28,582 of NZ_JBEFTW010000051.1, read as the reverse complement.
TGGCGGGTGGCCGACGACATGGCCGCGAACCCGGCGTTCGACAACGCGGTCGACATCGCCGGCGTGCACTTCGCGTGCGGCAACCGCGACCAGCGCAGGGAGTGCCACAGCACCGAGACCGCGCGCGGCCTCGACAAACCGCTGTGGATGAGCGAGGTCAGCGCGCAGGCACACGACGTGGGCGCGGCGCCGGCCGCTCGGTCGATCAACCGGATGTACGTCGACGCTCGGCTGACGGGGTACCTGACATGGTCCGCGGTCTCTGCGTGGTACGCCCATTTCCCCATCGCCGACACCGGTACGATCCTCGCCGAATGGCCGTGGTCCGGCCACTACCAGGTCGGGTCGACGGTATGGGCGTTCGCGCACACGACGCAGTTCACCGACCCGGGCTGGCGCTATCTCGACACCGGCAGCGGCTATCTCGACTCCGGTGCGAGCTACGTGAGCATGGTGTCGCCGGCCGCCGACGACTTCACCACGGTGGTGGAGACGTTGGACGCCACCGAGCCGGCCACGGTGGAGTTCGACGTCACCGGAGGACTTCCCACCGATGGCGTCCAGGTGTGGTCCACCGATCTCGAGACCGCCACCCAGGCCGACGATTTCGTGCGTACGAAGGGAATCCAACCGGTCGACGGCTCCTTCACCATGACGCTGGAGCCAGGGCACGTCTACACGCTCAGCAGTACGACGGGGCAGGGCAAAGGCTCGGCACGCCCGCACGCGGGGATAGGCGAGGAAATGCCGCTTCCGTACCGCGAATCCTTCGACGACGACGAACCTGGCAAGCTCGCTGCGTACTTCTCCGATCTCAACGGCAGTTTCGAGACCGCGCCTTGTGCGGCCGGTCGCGCCGGCATGTGCTACCAGCAACAGACTCCCCAGCAACCGATCACGTGGAACTCCGCCGGGCGGATGGATCCGACGACCGTGGTCGGGGATCCGCGATGGTGGGGCGACTACCGCGTGCGGACGGCGTTCATGCTCGACGGCCCCGGCCATGTGGAACTCGTCGGGCGGTCGTCGGGTCATCCGGCGACAAGGGAGACCAAGCTCAGCGGCTATCACCTCCGCGTCGCGAGCGACCGGACCTGGGAGCTCACCAGTCACGACCAGTACGGCGGAGACCAGGTTCTTGCGACTGGCACGGTCGAGGTCGAAGTCGGCACCTGGCACACGATGGCACTGCACATGCGTGGTTCGGCGATCAGTGTGGAGGTCGACGACAAGCGACTGGCGACGGTCGAGGACAGGCGGCAACGCACTGGTTCCGTCGGGCTGGTCGTGAGCGGCTGGAACCATGCGCAGTTCGACGACTTCGCGGTGTCGGCGACCGCGCCGCGTCCGCGGTTCGTGCCCAAGGCAGATCTCGAGGCGTCCGCGACGACGAGCACCGGATTCCTTGGCGGGTATACCTATGAGGCCGCGCGGGCGGTCGACGACCGGCCGGAAACCTGGTGGTGGGCCGAGCACGAACAGGTCGCTCCGCTACCGCAGGCGATCACGGTCGATCTCGGTGCGCGCTACAAGACGCACGGGATCGTCGCGCAACCGCGGCTGCAGGCGTCGCCGATCGGCATCACCACGCGCTATCGGGTGTGGCTCAGCAACGATGGCAGGACCTACTCACCTGTCGCCGAAGGTTCCTGGGCGCTGACCAATGCGACGAAGACCGCGAGCTGGCCGGAACAGTCCGCCCGGTTCGTACGCCTGGAAGCGCTCGAGGCCGGGTGTCGCGGGCGTGCCGGTATCGGTGAGCTCGACGTCGCGCTGACACCCTTGATCGGGGGCACCGACGAGGGTGAGGACCTCAGCGGTTTCACCTACGTTCCCCAGGAACGGATGAGTGCGACGGCATCGTCGTACCAGGAGGGCTTCGAACCGTCGAAAGCCATCGACGGTTCCTGCACGACGATGTGGCACAGCCGCTTCGACCCGCCGGCGCCGCAACCGCACACGATCACCCTCGACCTGGGCGGCGACTATCCGGTCGAGGCGTTCATCTATCAGCCGCGGCACGACGTGAACAACAACGGCATCATCACGCGCTACCGCCTCTCCACCAGTAGGGATGGCGAGAGCTTCACCGTCGTGGACAGCGGAACCTGGTCACTCGACCTTTCGACCAAGGTGGTGCGGCTCGGGACGGCTCGGGACGCGCGATACGTACGCCTCGAGGCAGTCGACGGAGGGGCGGGCCTGGCATCGGCGGCGGAACTCGAGGTCGCGTACGACGCTGCTCGAGGCGTGCGCACCGCACAGGCACGCTGACACACGCGCCGCGACAGCCTCCCGATGGGGCGCGCCGCCCAACCGAACACCGGCGGGCCGCCCACCGCGGGAGCGTCGTGTGGCGTGGGAGGCGGCCGGGTGGTTGTTCGTGCATACGTTTATCGCCTCGCAAATCCGTCCATATGTGTGATGTTCACTGCTCGGTCGCTCCTCTCTCGCGACCCGCAGAGGGATCTGGAGGTTCGCTATGCGGATTGCAGCAGTTGTCGTCGTCATCTGGCTCGCCATCGGCGCCCTGGCAGCGGTCCAGCGGGGGTACTTCCAAGACTCCGAGGCAAGCTGCGCCGAGGCCGGGAACGTAGTGATCACGGTCGTGGCCGGACCGTTGAACTATGTGGGCGTCAACCCGAAGATCACGTGCAAGGTGCCGCAGCCATCCTCGTGACGGGGGTCGTTACGCGCACCGTCCACCACGGCTACTGTGCGGCGGACGTTGTTGCGGCACCGGCAGCCGCCCCGGTCCGACCTTCGGCCACGTGTCGTCGGCGTCTCTACGATTCCAGACGTTCGGCAAAGTGACAGGCAGCGAAACGGCCGGCTCCCACCTCCCGCAGCAGGGGGTCTTCGCGCTGGCACACATCTTCGGCGTACGCACAGCGCGGATGGAACCGGCACCCGGACGGCGGATGCGCGGCGTCCGGCACGTCGCCTACCACCACCGGGGCCGCTCGCCGGGCCTCGGCTTCTGGATCGGGCACGGGCACCGCGTCCTGCAGCGCACGCGTATAGGGATGCAGCGGCGAATCGGAAACCTGCCGCCAGGTGCCAAGTTCGACGATCCTGCCGAGATACATCACCGCGATCCGGTCGCTGATGTGCCGGACCATCCCAAGGTCGTGGGAGATGAACAGATAGGTGAGTCCGAGCTCGCCCTGCAGCCGGGCAAGCAGGTTCATCACCTCGGCGCGCACGGACACATCCAGGGCGGACACCGGTTCGTCGAGCACCAGCACCTCTGGCGAGACGGCCAGCGCGCGGGCGATGCCGACCCGCTGCCGTTGGCCGCCGGAAAGCTGGTGGGGATAACGTCTCGCGACCGATCCGGACAGTCCCACCAGCGAAAGAAGCTCGTCCACCCGCGCCCGCCGTGCCGCATCGTCGCGGCCGAGGCCGTGCACCTGGAGCACCTCGGCGAGCGTGCGTTTGACGGTGAGGCGCGGATTCAAGGCGGAGCACGGATCCTGGAAGACGAGCTGGATCCGCCGCCGCACCGACCGCAGCCGTGCACCGCGCGCCCGCGTGATGTCCTCGCCGTCCAGCAGGATCCGGCCTGACGTCGGATCGTCCAGACGGACCACCATCGTGGCGGTCGTCGACTTTCCGCACCCCGATTCTCCCACTACGCCTAGCGTTTCGCCGCGTCTCACGGAGAACGAAACGCCGTCGACGGCACGCACCACACCGCCGCCGCGCCCGCGGTAGTGCTTGACCAGCGACTCGACGGTGAGCATCACACCCACCGGCCCCGCGGAACCCAGCAGGCCGCCAGGTTCGTACCGCGTTGCTCCAGCACCGGTTCTTCTCGTACGCACTGATCGATCCGCTGCGGGCACCGGGGATGAAACGCACAACCGGCCGGCAGTGCCGCGATGTCCGGTGGAGCGCCCCCGACCTGGGGGAGCGGCGGGCGTTCGTCCCCGCGCATCGGTGGCAGCGACCGCAACAACCCGGTGGTGTACGGATGCTGTGGCGTGCGGAACAACGCCCGGCTCGGACCTGACTCGACCAGCCGCCCGGCGTACATCACCAGTACCCGGCGGGCGATCCGTGCGACGACACCGAGGTCGTGGGTGATCCAGATGACGGCGAGGCCGGTCCGCCTGGCGAGGGAGTCGACGAGCGTGAGGATCTGTTGCTGGATGGTGACGTCGAGCGCGGTCGTCGGTTCGTCGGCGATGAGCACGCGCGGGCGCAGGGCCACTGCCATCGCGATCATCACGCGTTGCCGCTGCCCGCCGGAGAGCTGGTGCGGATAGGACCGTGCGAGGCGTTCCGGATCGGGCAGGCTGACCTCGGCGAGGGCGTCGAGAGTACGTCGGCGAGCCGCTGACCCCCTTGTCCCGTGGGCTTCGAGGCCTTCGACGACCTGGTCACCGACCCGCATCAGCGGGTTGAGCGACGTCATCGGGTCCTGGTAGATCATGGCGATGTCAGCACCGCGGGACGCCCGCCGCGCCCGTGCGTCGAGGCCGAGCAGGTCGCGGCCGCCCAGCCGGACCGACCCGCAGGTGATCCGCGCGCCGTCGGGAAGCAGGCCCATGAGGGCCAACGCGGTGAACGACTTGCCGCTTCCGCTCTCCCCGACGAGCGCCACCGTCTCGCCTGCCCGGACGTCGAACGACACGCCCCGCACGATCGGCACCTCCCGGCCGGCACCCGACGACACTGATGCCCGCAGGTCGCGGACGGCCAGCACCGCCTCGCCGTCAGCGTCCGCAGCAGCTCCCACCGCGTCCGTCGTACCCTCCACACCGCCGGCCGTCATCTGCTCTGTTCCTTCGGGTCGAGTGCGGAACGCAGGCCGTCACCGAGCAGGTTCAACGCCAGCACGGCCACCACGATGGCCGCGGCGGGGAAGGCGAGCACCCACCATGCCGAGGTGACCAACGTCCGGGACTCGCTCACCATCGCGCCGAGCGACGGATCGGGCGGTTGCGTACCGAGACCCAGGAAGGACAACGCCGACTCGGTCATGATCGCCCACGAGAGCGCGAGCGCGACCTGGACGACGATCGGCGCACTGACGTTCGGCAGCACGTGCCGGAACACGATCCGCCCGGTCGAGAAACCGAGGACACGTCCCGCGCGTACGAAGTCGGCCTCGCGCACCGCCAGGGTCGGGCCTCGCGCCACCCGGACGAAGATCGGCAGGAAGACGACGGCGACAGCGATCGCGGTGTTGAACCAGCCCCGTCCCAGCGCCGCGATGACGGCGAGCGCGAGAAGCGTGGCAGGGAAGGCGAAAAGCACATCGCTGACGCGACCGGCCACCTGGTCCCACACGCCGCCTGCATAGCCGGACGCCACCCCCGCAACCGATCCGAGCAGCCCGGCCAGCCCGACCGACAACACGGCGACCCGCAGCGACGAGCCGATACCGGCGAAGACCCGCGAGGCGATGTCGCGGCCGAACTGGTCGGTGCCGAACCAGTACGCGGGCGATGGACCGGTGAGGCGGTCCACCGGGTGCTGGGCGATCGGGTCGTACGGCGTCACCCGCAGCGCCGCCGCCAGCGCCACGACCAGCAAGAGGCCCGTCACCACCAGCCCGATCCGGCCGTTGCGGTCCAGCCAGACCTGTCGCAGGAACGCCGTCATGCGAGCAACCTGGTCATGGTCATGGTCATGGGCAAGCGCATGAGCATGGGCATGGTCATGCGAGTCGCGTCCTCGGGTCGAGCAGCCGGTAGACGAGATCGACGAGCAGGTTCACGAGCACGAAGGCGACCGCGATCAGCAGCGTCGTACTCTGCACGACGGCATGGTCCTGTTGCACAATCCCGGTCAGCAGCAACCGGCCGAGCCCTGGCAGCGCGAAGATCTGCTCGATGATGACCGTGCCGCCCAGCAGGTAGCCGAACTGGATGCCGACGATCGTCACGATCGGGATCGACGCGTTGTGCAGCACGTGCCGCAGCCGCACCCGCTGCGCGGACAGCCCCTTTCCGTGTGCCGTACGTACGAAGTCGGCGCGGGCCACCTCGAGAAACGCCGATCTGGTCGTCCGCATGACATTGGCGACCAGTCCCACCGACAACACCGACGCGGGGTAGATCATCTGACTGAGGTTGCCGGCGACCGACTCGGTGAGGGGTACGTAGATGCCGGGGTCGGGAAAGTACGCGAACCACGCCGCGAGCAACCCGACCAGCACCGACGCGAGAACGAACTCCGGCAGAGCGAGCCCCAGCAGCCCGAACGCCTGCACGCCGACGTCCCGCGCCCGCCCGGGCCTACTCGCCGCCAGCATCCCGAGCGCCACCCCGATCGGCGTGGAGATGAGCGTCGCCAACACCGCCAGCTCCACGGTCACCGGCATGGCGGCGGCGATCAGCCCGGCCACCGACCGGCCGGAGTCGATCGATACGCCGAGGTTTCCAGTGACCACGCTTCCCAACCAGCTGGCGAACTGCGCGGGTAGCGGCTGGTCGAGCCCGTAGTAACGCTCCAGGGCGGCTCGCTGTGCGTCGTCGAGGACGCCGGACTCCGTGCCGAGCTTGGCGATGATGGCGTCACCAGGCAGTGCGCGCAGGACGAGGAACACCACCACGGCGACGCCGACCATCGTCAGCGCCGCGCCGGCCAACCGGCCACCGAGGTACCGCAGTGTCACCAGGCGCCAGCCATCTCAGATCCCCGCCATCTCAGAGCCTCCGCCACCTCAGAACTCTCAGCCACGTCAGCTGCCGCCGACCCGGGTCTGCGTGAGGTACTCGAGGGAGTCCGTCGGCAGGGCCTTGAACCCCTTCACGTCCTTGCCCACGAGGTAGTAGCTCTGGTCGCTCGCGATCCACACCCAGGGCGAGAGCCGGAGCATTTCCTGCTGCAGTTCACCGAACAGCAGCTCCCGCTCGGCCGGGTCGGTGGTCGCGTTGGCGTCGCGGAGCAGTTGGTCGAGCTGCTCGTCCGCCAGACCGGCCGGCCCGGCGAGGCTGCCGTTCTTCTCGAAGTACCGGCCGTACATGAGATACGGATCCGTGCTCCCGCCGTTCTTCGCGACCGCCGCGTCGTAGTCCGCAGCCAGCCACGCCTTGACGTAGACGCTGCTCTGCTGTTGCTGGAGTTTCAGGCGTACGCCGATCTTCGCGAGTTGCGCCTGCACCGACTGTGCGATGGTGCTCGCGGTCGCGTAGTTGCCGACCATGACGATCGTGTCGAGCGTGAACCCGTCGGGATGTCCCGCCTTCTCCAGCAGGGATCTCGCCGCGTCGAGGTCAGGTGGGTCACACGGAAGCCCTTGCAGGGCGTCGAACTCGTACGCCGGAGACGTGATCGGCCCGGTGGCCTCGCCGGTGCCGAAGTACGCGGTGTCGATCACCTCGTCGCGGTCGAGCGCGCACGCGATCGCCTGCCGGGCGGCCAGGTTTCGCAGCGGGCCGCGGCGGCCGTTGAGCTGCAGGACGTGATAGGCCAACGTGTCGGTACTGAGGAGTTGCACCTTCTCCTTGTCGACCTGTTTGGCGACGCTGGGATCGGAGACGAGGCCGAGGTCGAGGCTGCCGGCCACCATCCCGGACAGGATCGACGACTCGTCCGGGATCACCCGCAACTCCACGGTCGGCAGTGTGGGCGCGCCATCCCAGTAGTCACGGTTCGCGGTGAGTGTGACTTTCTGGCCCTGCTCCCATTCGGTCCAGCGGTACGCACCCGTGCCGTTGACCGCACGCTGTACCTTGCCGGCTTCGATGTCCTGCTGGTCGAGCATCGACGTGCCGACGTAGGTGAGCACGTTGAGCAGGGCCGTGTCGGGTCGGCGCAGGGTGAGCACCAGCGTCTGGTCGTCCGGTGTCTCGATGGTGTCGACGTTGCCGAAGTACGACGCGACGACCGAGCCGGTCTCCTCGTCGAGGATGCGTTCGAGCGTGGCCTTGGCGTCCGCGGCGGTGAAGGTCTCGCCGTTGTGGAATTCCACGCCGTTGCGCAGCGTCAGGGTGACGGTCCTCCCGTCGTCGCCGACGGTCCACTCGGTCGCGAGGCCTGGTTCCAGCTCGCCGTCGTCGTCGGTCTCGAGCAACGTGTCGTAGACGAGGTCGAGGGTCTGCACGGTGGGAAACGCCGTGGCCCGGGCGGGATCGACAAGGTCGATGTCGGCCGTCCGCGCGACGATGAACGGTCCGTCGTCCTTGCCGGGAGCGCCGCCACCCCCGCCACCGTCGCCGGTCATACCGCTGCCGGCGGGGCTGCAGGCCGCGGCTGCCAGGCTGGTCGCCAGCATGAGCGCGAGTCCGGCGACCGTTGCCCGGCGTGACGTGGTACGCACGACTTGCCTCCCGTTGTGACGACCTGCGGTCAAGTGCGGTTCGAGCGACGACGTTAACGCTTTACGGCTTCCGCTGTGAATAGGCAGCTTCTTTCCCGCCAGGTGCGTGCCGGCCCTGCGGTTGGATGACCTGTGCGGTTGGATGAGGGTTCCCCTCCTCCCACAGGTCCGGGTGAAGGGCACCCTCATCCAACGAAAGGTGCGTGCCTGATGACCGAGCTGCGGCCGGTGGCCGCGCCCGTTCCGCTGACCGGCGACGAGGTGGCGGACGCTGTGTCGCGATGCCTGCGTACGACGGTCGACGGTGTGACGACGCTGGCCGGCTACGTCGGCAACCAGGACTTCATGGTCCGGACGCCGGCTGGCGACTACGTGCTCAAGGCGGGTGACGCGACCAGCCTCCACGCGGAGGCATGGGCCTGCGAAACGGTTCGCGCGGCCGGAGTATCGGCTCCCGAGGTCGTCGCGCTCGAGTTGGACCGCGCCACGCTGCCCGAACCGTTCGTGCTCATGCGCCGCCTGTCCGGTGCCGGCGTCGGCGAAGGCCACGGCGCCCTTGTCGAAGCGGGTCGCCAGCTCCGCGTGCTGCACGCCCTGCACGCCGACGGGTTCGGTTTCCTGCACGACGCGCCCGGCGACCTTCCGACACCTCGCGGTCCGTACGCCACCTGGGCGGAGTTCACGAACGAACCGTTCGACTGTCTGAACGAACTGGTCGCCCACGAGGTGCTCACTCCCGCCCTGGCCAGTCGCCTGCGGATCGGGCTTGACGGTCATCGCGAGACCGTCGCGTACGACGGGCCGGCCGTCCTCCTGCACGGCGACCTGCATCCACGGCACGTGTTCGCCGACGGGGACGAGTTCACCGGCATCATCGACTGGGGCGACGTCGCCGCCGGCGATCCGGTGTTCGACCTCAGCCGCTTCTCGCGCGCCGATCCCGCGTCACTGACGTGCCTGCTCGACGGTTACGGCCTGGACCCGGATTCCGACCTGTCCCTCCGGCTGGCGGTCTACCGGATGATCTGGACGACCATCGTCCTGCGTGACGAGCTGCGGGCCGGAGGCGACTGGTTCGCCGTGCACCGCGAAGCCATCGAAGCCGACCTCGACCGCCTCGGCGTCCCCACGGTGTGACCCGCGACCCCGCGGTCTTGTTGGCCTGGCGCGATCACCAGCCGCCCGGCAGGCTGGCGGCATGACGTCGTACCCGATGACGGAAGGCAAGCACCGCTCGGACTCCCTGGTCCCGCTCCCCACCGGGCCGTTCCCCGCAGACCCACCCCGGGCGGCCGTCCTGTGTTATCCCCGTTGGTTGTTGCGCGAGGTGCTCGGCTCCGAGCCGACCAGCACCTATCCGTGGGCGTACCGGGGTGATGTCCACCGGCTCGACGCCACCGATGGCCAGGTGGCACTTGTGGGCGGGATCGGTGTCGGTGCGCCCGCGGCCGCCATGCTGGTCGAGGAGCTCGGCGCCCACGGCGTACGCCAGTTCATCGTCATCGGAATGGCCGGCGGCCTCCAGAACGACCAGGAGCCGTGCGGTTTCGTCGTCGCCGACCGCGCCCTCCGCGACGAGGGCCTGTCGCACCACTACCTGCCCCCCGCCCGGTTCTGCACTCCGTCCACCGAGCTGGCGGCGCGGCTCACCCGCGAGCTCCAGACGAACGCTGGAACGACGTCGGTGCGGGTCGGTACGACCTGGACGACAGACGCTCCCTATCGGGAGACGGCCGAAGAAGTGCGGCGCTACCAGACCGAGGGCGTTCTCACCGTCGAGATGGAGGCGGCTGCGGTGTTCGCGGTGGCCGAGGTCCGAGGGTACGACGCCGCCGCCGGTTTCGTGGTGAGTGACCTGCTGACGGAGCGGGGATGGGCCGGCCACTTCAAGACCCAGCGCCTCCGGCCGAACCTGCGCGCCCTCCTTGTCGCCGCCAGGGACGCCCTCACGCCGAGTTCCTGACCGGTCACGGCCGGAAGTCCTCAACCTTCCGAACCCGGACCAACCGGCGCAATACCGTGGTCCCGGCCGGGACGACGAGCGTCGGACGGGGCGGCACGATGGCGAGGAACAACAGCTGGGGAGCCGAGGCGGTACGCGGGCGGCGGGCGGGGATCGAACGACGCGCACTGCTCGCCGCCGGCCTGGGTGGACTGGGGATGTACGCGGCCGGGTTCACCCATGCGAAGGCCTCGGCGGCACCACTCGCCTCGACGGAGTACCCGTTCACCCTCGGCGTCGCGTCCGGCGACCCGCAGCCCTCGGGTGTGGTGCTCTGGACGCGCCTCGCACCGGAACCGCTCGCTCTCGACGGCCGGGGCGGCATGGCCGACCGACGGGTGAGCGTCCGCTGGGAGATGGCGCATGACGAACGCTTCCGGACGGTCATCCGGGAGGGCGAGGCGCCAGCCGTTCCCGAGCTGGGCCACAGCGTCCATGTGGAGGTCAACGGCCTCAAACCCGGGCGCGAGTACTTCTACCGTTTTCGTACGGGCAAGTTCGAGAGCCCGGTCGGCCGGACCCGCACCCCTCCCGCCACGAGCGCCGACCTGAGCGAGCTCCGCTTCGGCGTCGCCTCCTGCCAGGTGTGGTGGGGCGGCTTCTACACCGCGTACCGGCACATGGCCGAAGACGACCTCGACGTGGTGTTCCACCTGGGCGACTACATCTACGAGAACACCATCCCGGCGGACGGCCTGCATCGCAAGACCGCGCTGCCAACGGAGATCCGGAACGAACCGCTCTCGCTCGCCGACTACCGCAACCGGCACGCGTTGTTCCACAGCGATCCCGACCTGCAGGCCGCACACGCGGCGGCGCCGTTCGTCCACACCTGGGACGACCACGAGGTGGACGACAACTGGGCCGGCGACATCTCGCGCGACATCGGCCAGGACCCGGCGGAGTTTCGCGTACGACGGGCCGCGGCCGCGCAGGCCTACTACGAGAACCTGCCGCTGCGCCTTCCCCAGAAGCCAAGCGGTCCTGACATCCAGCTCTACCGGACCCTCACCTACGGCCGCCTCGCGACCTTCCACGTTCTCGACGGCCGGATGTTCCGCGATGACCAGGCCTGCGGAGACGGCACGAAAGTCGACTGCGCCGAACGCCTCGACCCGGCGCGCACGATGCTCGGCTTCGACCAGGAAAGCTGGCTCTACGACGGACTCGCCCATGCCGGTACGACGTGGAACGTGCTCGCCAACCAGGTACCGATCACCCAGTGCGACCTCGACACCGCCGAACCGATGCCGCTGTTCATGGACGCGTGGGACGGCTACAAACCGGCGCGGGACCGGCTCTTCCAGGCGTTCACCGAAAGGAGTGTCGCCAACCCGGTGGTGGTCAGCGGCGACCGGCACCGGCACATGGTGTCGGATCTGAAGGCGAACTTCGACGATCCCGACTCGCCCACGGTCGCCGTCGAGTTCACGGGGACGTCGGTCACCTCCGGCCAGGACGGTGCGGACCTCGACGAGCACGACCGGACAGTGCTGGCCGCGAACCCGCACGTGAAGTTCATGAACAGCCAGCGCGGCTACATTCGCATGACCGTCACCCCGGAGCGCTGCCAGTCCGACCATCTGGTGACGCCGTACGTCTCCACCCCTGGCGCGCCGATCAGCACCCGTGCCACGTTCGTCACCGAGGCCGGCAGTCCAGGTCTCCAGCTCGACACCCAGTCCCGGACCTGACGAGGGGTGGCCGGCCGGGACAAGCCGCACCACGAGAGAGGAACTGAGCAGGATGTCCCGGGACCTTCGGATCCGGCGCGTGACCGTCCGGACCTACGCATGGACGATGCCCGATCTCGGCGTCGACTACAACGGCTTCAACAACGTCTACCAACGGGGAAGCACCACGCGGCACGCGGGCCACGTCCTCACGATCGAGACCGACGCCGGCATCACCGGAGAGTATGCCGGCGGGAGCGGAATCGCCTACGCGCAGGTCGGCATGGTCGCGCCGTACCTCATCGGCAAGGACGCCTTGACACGCGAGCTGATCTGGAACGACCTGAAACGCGCCCTGCGCAAGCAGGACCGGTTCGGCATCGGGCCGATCGACATCGCACTCTGGGACATCGCCGGCAAGGCCTACGACGCGCCGATCTACGAGCTACTCGGCGGCTTCCGGACCAAGCTGCCCGCTTACGCCTCCACCTACCACGGTGACGAGAACGGCGGACTGTCGACACCCGAGGCGTTCGCCGACTTCGCCGTGCAGTGCCGCGACATGGGCTATCCGGCGTTCAAGATCCACGGCTGGGGCAACGGGCCGATAGCGCGCGAAGTGGCCGCGGTCCTCGCGACCCGCGAGGCGGTGGGCGACGGAATGGACCTGATGATCGACCCGGCCTGCGAGTACGAAACCTTCGCCGACGCGCTGAAGGTCGGCCGCGCGTGCGACGAGGCTAACTACTTCTGGTACGAGGACCCGTACAAGGACGGCGGTGTCTCGTCGTTCGCGCACCGCAAGCTCCGCCAGCTGATCCGCACGCCGCTGCTGCTGGGCGAGCATGTCCGCGGACTCGAACCGCACGTGGACCAGATCGTCGCGGACGGCACCGACTTCGTACGCGCCGACGCCGACTACGACGGCGGCATCACCGGCGTCATGAAGCTGGCCCACGCCGCGGAGGGATTCGGCCTCGACTGCGAGATCCACGCACCCGGCGCGGCTCACCGGCACTGCATGGCGGCCATCCGGAACACCAACTACTACGAGCTCGGCCTGGTCGCGCCCGGCCTCGACGCGAAACGCAACCATTGCCAGGTGTACGCCGACGGCTACGCAGACGACCTGGACTCCGTCGACGGCGAGGGTTGTGTTCCGGTGCCGACCGGACCCGGCCTGGGCGTCACGCTCAACTGGGACTGGATTCGCGCGCACGAGACCGGAGTTGTCGTGCACGAATGAGGTCGAACGCCTTCCCCCGCGCCCGCCCCTGTGGACAAGCGAATCGCGCGTTGCCTGGCATGCCCTAAGGTGTCGTCCCTGTTTGTCGACAAGGAGGACTACGTGAACGGAACCGATCCGGGCGCCGGTATCAGTCCGGTCGTAATGATCATCTACCTGGCCATCCTGGTGTTGATGATCGCCTCGATGTGGAAGGTCTACTCCAAGGCGGGACAGTACGGCTGGGCCGCGATCATCCCCATCTACAACATCTATGTGTTGCTGAAGATCGCCGGACGGCCAGGCTGGTGGACGATTCTGTACTTCGTCCCACTGGTCAACATCGTCATCTCGATCATCGTCTCGCTTGATGTGGCGAAGTCGTTCGGCAAGAGCGGCGTCTTCGGCTTCTTCGGACTGTGGCTCTTCGGCATCATCGGCTTCCCGATGCTCGCTTTCGGCAGCGCGCAGTACCAGGGCCCACAGGTCGCTGGCGCTGGCGCTCACGCCACCGCCTGAACCACCGGCTCTCACCGTGGCCCCGGACCGCACCTGGTTCCGGGGCCACACTCATGCTCGGAGCTCCGTTCACTGATCAACCCTGACGACGCGCCACGCCCCGGGCGGTCCTAGGGTTGTCGCCACAGGGGTGGGAGTTCTCAGGGGTGGGACGAGTGGGGCAGGATGAGTGAGGACGACCGGCTGATCGCCGGCCGGTATCGCCTGGGCGTACGCATCGGCAGTGGCGGGATGGGTGTCGTCTGGCAGGCGTACGACGAACGACTCGGACGCACGGTCGCGGTCAAGCGACTGCTGCTGCCGGCCTACCTGGCCGGAGCCGAGGCCGAGGAGGCGAAGCAGCGCGCGAGGCGCGAGAGTCGCATCGCGGCGCGGATCCAGCATCCGAACGTCATCGCCATCTACGACGTGGTCGAGGACGAGGGGCACACGTGTCTCGTGATGGAGTACCTCCCCTCGAAGAGCCTGTCGGAGGTCGTCGAGGAACGCGGACCTCTTCCGCCGGTTGAGGTGGCGCAGATCGGTGTCCAGGCCGCGAGCGCGCTCGCCGCCGCGCACGCGGTCGGGGTGGTCCACCGCGACGTCAAGCCGGGCAACGTGTTGCTGGGCGACGGTGATGCTCGCACGGTCAAGATCGTCGACTTCGGGATCGCACGGGCGGCCGGCGACGTCACCATCACCATGACCGGGCTGATCTCCGGCACTCCCGCGTTCCTGTCGCCGGAGGTCGCCAAGGGGGAGAACGCGACGTCCGCGTCCGACGTCTTCTCGCTGGGCGCGACGTTGTACGCCGCGATCGAGGGCGCGCCGCCGTTCGGTCGGCACGACAACGCCATCGCGCTGCTGCACCGGGTCGCGTCCGGGCAGATCAACCCGCCACGGCAGGCCGGCGTGATGACACCTGTGCTGTTGCGGATGCTCAATCCGAACCCGGCGGGGCGCCCGAGCATGACCGAAGCCAGCCGGGTGCTGGAGGCCCTCGCATCGAGGGGCGGGGGCACTGCCCGTGACCACACGACACTTCTGCCGCCGGTTCTGCCCGTCCGCTCGTTTCCCGGCCCAACGCCCGCCCCTCCGCCGGCCGGACAGTCCGTCCCTGCTGGCGAGTCCGTGCCTGCTGGCGAGTCGGCTTCGGCAGGCGATTCGGCCTCGGCACGCGAGTCGACCCCGGTACGCGAGTCGGTCGAGGAGCCGCCCACGCAGGAGGTCGCACCGGCCGACTCCTCACCGGCCGACTCCTCACCGGCCGGCGACGTGCCACCCCAAGAGGCCCCCTTCGCGCAGGTGATCTCGGTCGAGTGGGGCGAGGCGTCCACGCAGGACGGGCCGGACACGCCCGCGCCACCGGGCGACAGGATCGCGCCGGTGCACGTCGGACCCACCGGCCCGCCGACCTCCCGGCGGACGCGGGCCGCAGTCTGGATCGGCGCCCTGGCGTGCGTACTCGCCCTCGCCGGCCTCGCCGCCGCGTTCGCGCTGCCCACGTTGTTGGGCATCGGTGACCCGACCGGCGCGCCGACCGGCAAGGCCGATCAGGGGGAGAAGTCTGAGGGTGCGACACCTGACCCGCGGGCTCGCCGGAGCGAACCGCAGCGGACACCTGACCGCTCTCCCAGCCCCGACACCTCGCCGTCGACCACAGCGAACAACGACCAGAAAGCCAACAAGCCCAGTCGTAGCGCCAGGGAAACGCTCCTCGCCTACTACCGGTTGATGCCGGACCACCCGAACACCGCCTACACCTGGCTGAGCTCGCGCTACCGGCAGGCGACCTCCGGCAGTTATGCCAACTACCGGTCGTGGTGGTCCCAGTTCCGGTCCGTGGAGGCGTCGGTGCTCTCGGCCAGTGGCGGCAACCCGGCCACCGTGGTCGCGCGGGTGGACTACACCGGGCGCGACGGCCGGCAGTTCAACGAGGTGCACCGCTACACGCTGGTACGCGACGGACGCCGGTGGCTCATCGACGCATCCACCGTGGTCCGTGGCTAGAAGCCGGCGGCTCCGTGGCTGGCGAACCACGTGCCGACCTGGCGATCGACGTACGCTCCGGGAAAGTCGCGATGGGAGGAGGCGTCATGCGAGCATTGACGGTCTCGCCCGAACAGACCCGCTCCGCCGGTGACCCGCGGCGGATCGCGATCATCCTGCCTGGTGGTGGCTACACCCCTGCCGGACCGCTGCTGCACTTCGCGCGGGCGGTGCTCGTTCGCCACGGGTGGACGGTGCAGGAGCTCTGGTGGGACACGCAGGCCTGGCCCGGCGCGTGGGTGGAGCGGGCAGATCACGTGTGCGACTACGCCACCTGGGCTCTCGACCAGGAAGACGCCGAGCGCGCCCTCCGGCAGGTGGTCGCGGCGATGGACGCGTTTGTCGCCCGGGGGATTGGATAGCGTAGGACGATGCCCGATCACGACGACGCCGGATCGCGTCCGCACGTGGGTCCCGTACCTCCCCTCGACCAGGATCGGCTTGTGCTGGGGAAGGTCGTCGACGACGGAGAGTCCAGCGCCGCCGAGATCGGTTACTACGAAGCGTTTTCGGATCCGCTCGTACGAAAGCTGGACGAGATTCGGCAGCGTCGGGCCGGGCAGTATCTTCGCCGGATGAGGCGACGGCGCCGGCCCCAGTCGCACGGCCGTCGAGACCGCTGATCCGGCACCCTCGTGGCGTTCACTGCCGGTGGGATCCCGCTCCGTCGAGAAACACGCTGACGGCTGAAGCGCTGGCCCGCTCGACCCCGAACTGCTCCCGGATCACGAGTTGGAGCGCCTTTTCCAACAGCCCGGTGTACATCGCGAAGAGAACGTCTGCCGGAAGGTCATCGCGAAGGCTGCCGTCGTCGATGCCTCGGCGGAGCAGGTCACGCACGGGCTGGTTGATCCGGCGATCGAACTCGGCCGCGTCTTCGACATGCTTCTTCCCGGCCTGCGCGAGGACGGCGTACTTGCTCCCCGCCGCGACGACTCCCCTTGTCAGGCGGGCGATTCCCTCCTGCACCGGGGTGGTGTCGAGTTCGGCGTCGGCGATCCGCTCGCGCAGTTCCTCGACACCCGCCTCCGCCAATCCCTGCAGGAGTGCGTGTCTGGTGGGGAAGTAGCGGTAGAGGGTGGCCCGCCCCACGCCCGCGGCCCGCGCGATCTCGGCCATGGGGACCGCCTCGCCGCGCTCAGCGAACGCCACCGCCGCCGACTCGAGGATTCCGGCGGCGACGTGATCATGCAGGGCGCGACCTTTCTTCACCATCCCCGGATGTTATCGCGACGTCTCGATTCTTGACATCGATGCCTGTGATTGAGACAGTGATGTCTCATACGGGGTGCTCACGAACCGCGAAGACGACCAGGGACGTGACTATGGACAAGCGACGGTTGGGTACGACGCAGCTCGAGATCACGCCCATCGGGCTCGGCTGCATGCAGTTCGCGGGCTCGGGCCTCGTCGAGGGGTTCTATCCAGTCCTCGCCGAGACGGCCGTCCATGCGGTCGTCCGGGCCGCACTCGATGCGGGGATTTCCTGGTTCGACACGGCCGAGATGTACGGCAGGGGCCGGTCGGAACGCTCACTCACGACCGCCTTGCGCGGGTGCGGCATCGAACCCGGCGAGGTCGTGATCGCCACCAAGTGGGCACCGCTGGCGCGCACAGCGTCGAGCATCACCCGCACGGTCGACGCCAGGTTGGCATCGTTGCAGGGCTTCCCGATCGACCTGCACCAGATCCACATGCCGTACGGCAGTGTGTCCTCCCTGTCCAGGCAGGTGCACGCCATGGCGAAGCTCGCGCAGGAGAGAAAGGTCTCGGCGGTCGGGGTGAGCAACTTCTCCGCCAGGCAGATGGAGAAGGCCAGTCGACTGCTGCGGTCGTACGGAATGACGCTCGCCGCCAACCAGGTGCAGATCAACCTGCTTCACCGCGATGTCGAACGCAACGGCGTGCTGGAGACCGCTCGCCGGCTCGGCGTGTCGCTGATCGCGTACGCACCACTGCGAATGGGCATCCTCACCGGCATGTTCCACGACGATCCGGCCAGGGCGCGGTCGCTTCCCGTCATGCGCCGGATGGCGGTCGGACACGGCAACCGCAAGCTCGCCCGCACGGCTCCCCTCATCGAGGAGCTCCGCGCGATCGGGAAGGCGCACGGGGCCTCGGTCGGACAGGTGGCACTCAGCTGGCTGACCACCTTCTACGGCGACACCGTAGTGGCGATCCCGGGCGCCTCGAAGCCCCATCACGCCACGGAGAGTGCAGGTGCGATGGACATCCGGCTCACCCCTACCGAGCTCGAACGCCTCGACGAGGTGTCCCGTCGCTGCGGGGGATGACCGCCCCCATCTGCCGAGGCGAGAGGCCCAGGCGGGATCATCGGGGAGCGAGGGCGGCACCGCCGGCACCCGCGCCCGCTTCCATCACCTCCGCGTCGACGTCGACGAGCGCCTGCGAGAACTGCGCGTTGTAGAGCCGGGAGTACGCACCCTCGGCCGTGAGCAGTTCGGCATGCGTGCCCTGCTCGACGATCTGGCCGTGCTCCATCACGAGGATGAGGTCGGCGTCGCGGATCGTGGACAGCCGGTGCGCGATGACGAAGCTCGTACGGTCCGAACGCAACGCCGCCATGGCGTGCTGCACCAGCACCTCCGTGCGGGTGTCGACCGAGCTCGTCGCCTCGTCGAGGATGAGCAGCGACGGATCGGCAAGGAACGCCCGCGCGATCGTGATCAGCTGCTTCTCGCCCGCGCTGACGTTGCTGCCTTCCTCGTCGATCACGGTGTCGTAGCCGTCGGGCAGGCTGTGCACGAACCGGTCCACGAACGTCGCCCTTGCGGCGGCGAGGATCTCCTCCTCACTCGCCCCCGGGCGGCCGTAGGCGATGTTGTCGCGGATCGTGCCGTTGAACAGCCAGGTGTCCTGCAGCACCATCCCGATCTCGCCGCGCAGCTCGCTGCGCCGCATCGCGGTGATGTCGACGCCGTCGAGGGTGATCCGGCCGCCGTCGAGCTCGTAGAACCGCATGATCAGGTTGACCAGCGTCGTCTTGCCGGCTCCGGTCGGCCCGACGATCGCGACCGTGTGACCTGGCTCCGCCACCAGGGAGAGGTCGTCGATCAACGGGTTGTCGGGTGCGTACCGGAAGGAGATCCGGTCGAACTCCACGCGGCCCCGGCGCACGGTGTCGCGTGCCGGCTTGGTCGGGTCCGGAGTCTGGTCGTCGGCGTCGAGCAGGTCGAACACCCGCTCCGCCGAGGCGACACCGGACTGCATGACGTTGGCCATCGACGCGACCTGCGTGAGCGGCTGGGTGAACTGCCGGGAGTACTGGATGAACGCCTGCACGTCGCCGAGCGTCATCGCGCCCGACGCGACCCGCAGGCCGCCGACCACCGCGACCACCACGTAGGTGAGGTTCCCGATGAACATCATCGTCGGCATGATGATCCCGGAGATGAACTGCGCGCCGAAGCTCGCCTTGAACAGCTCCTCGTTCTTGGCGGCGAACGTGGCCCGCACCTCACGGTGGCGGCCGAACACCTTCACCAGTTCGTGCCCCGTGAACGCCTCCTCGATCTGGGCGTTCAGTGTTCCCGTGTGCGTCCACTGCGCGATGAACTGTTTCTGGGAACGTTTCCCGATCTGCTGGGTGACGAGGACTGACAGCGGCACCGCCACCAGCGCGATCACGGCCAGCAGCGGTGAGACGACGAACATCATGACCAGGACGCCGATGACCGTCAGCAGCGAGGTGAGCAGCTGGCTCAACGTCTGTTGCAGGCTCTGGGAGATGTTGTCGATGTCGTTGGTCACCCGGCTCAGCAGCTCACCGCGTGGTTGCTTATCGAAGTACGGAAGGGGCAGCCGGTTGAGCTTGTCCTCGACGTCGGCGCGCAACGCCAGCATCGCGTTCTGCACGACGCCGGCCAACAGGTGACCCTGCAACCAGGCAAGCAGGCTCGCGGCAGCGAAGAGCCCCATCGCCAGCAGCAACACCGCTGCCAACCGGTCGAAGGCGATGCCGGCGCCGGGCACCACATTCATGCCCGAGAGCAGGTTCGCGAACTCGTCGTTCCCGCTCGCGCGTGCGGCCTGCTCAGCCTGCTCCTGGGTGACTCCGGCCGGAAGCTGCTTGCCGATGACGCCCTCGAAGATGATGTCGGTCGCGTGACCGAGGATCTTGGGTCCGATGACGTTGAACGCCACACTCACCAGGGCGAGGGCCATCACGGCCGCCAGCTGAAGCCGTTGCGGGCGGAGCCGCCCGAGCAGCCGCTTGGCCGACGGTACGAAGTTCATCGACTTCTCGGCCGGCATCCCCGCCGCCATCCAGGGCGGCCCACCCGACCGGGCCCGCTGGCCTGCTTCCGGCAGACGGCCGGGAACCGTCTTGCTTCCGTTCTCACTCACACCTTCACCGTTCCTCGGCGTCCCTCCGTGCGGGCTCCTCGCGCTCATGCGGCCTCCTCAGCGGTGAGCTGGGACTCCACGATCTCTGCGTACGTCTGGCAGGAGTCGAGGAGCTCGGCGTGCCGGCCGACGCCGACGATCGCCCCGTCGTCGAGCACGACGATCTGGTCGGCCTCGAGGATCGTCGACACCCGCTGCGCCACGATGACGACGGCGGCGTCCGCGGTGACCGGGCGCAGGGCGGCGCGCAGGCGCGCGTCCGTGCCGAGGTCGAGTGCCGAGAACGAGTCGTCGAACAGGTAGATCTCCGGCCGCCGGACCAGCGCCCGGGCGATGGCGAGGCGCTGCCGCTGTCCGCCGGAGACGTTCGTACCCCCTTGTGCGATGGGGGATTCGAGGCCGTCCGGCATCGCCTCGACGAAATCGCGGGCCTGCGCGATCTCGAGAAACGCCCAGAGTTCGTCGTCGGTGGCGTCAGGATTGCCGTAGCGGAGATTGCTGGCGACCGTGCCGGTGAACAGGTACGGCTTCTGCGGCACCAACCCGATCCGGCTCCACAGCAGGTCCTCGTCGAGTTCGCGCACGTCGACGCCGTCCACCAGCACCGCACCGCCCGTGACGTCGAACAGCCGCGGCACCAGCGACAGCAACGTCGTCTTGCCGGCGCCGGTGCTGCCGATGATGGCGGTCGTCGTGCCGACAGATACGCGGAACGAGACGTCGCGCAGCACCGGCTCCTCCGCACCTGGGTACTGGAACTGCACGTTGCGCAGCTCCAACTCGCCGCGGGTGCGTACGTCCGTGACCGGAGTCGCCGGCGGGACGACGGAGGAGTCGGTGTCGAGCACCTCGGCGATCCGCTCGGCGCACACGGCCGCGCGCGGAACCATCATCATCATGAACGTCGCCATCATCACCGACATGAGAATCTGGACCAGGTAGTTGAGGAACGCGGTGAGAGCGCCGATCTGGATCTCACCGGCGTCGACCCGAAGGGCGCCGAACCACAGGACCGCGACGCTCGACGCGTTGAACACCAGCATGACAATGGGAAAGATCATCGCCATCAGCCGGCCGACCCGCAGCGCGGTATCTGTCAACTCGGCGTTGGCAGTGCCGAACCGCTGTGTCTCATGAGGTTCACGGACGAACGCACGGACCACGCGGATGCCGGTGATCTGCTCGCGCAACACCCGGTTGACAGCATCGATCCGGGTCTGCATGTCGCGGAACGCCGGGGCCATCCGGCGCAGGATCAGGCCGGTGGCGACGACGAGCGTCGGGACGCTCACCAGCATCAGCCACGACAGGCCGATGTCCTCGCGCAGTGCCATGATCACGCCACCGACGCACATGATCGGCGCCATGACGAGCATCGTGCAGGTCATGACGACAAGCATCTGCACCTGTTGCACGTCGTTGGTGTTGCGCGTGATGAGTGACGGGGCACCGAAATGCGCGACCTCACGTGCGGAGAACGTCCCGACCCGCTCGAAGACCGCGGCGCGCACGTCCCGGCCGAAGCTCATCGCCGTGCGGGCACCGAAGTAGACCGCGGCGATCGAGCAGGCGATCTGTATCAGGGTGACGAGTAGCATCCAGCCGCCCGTCCGCACGATGTAGCCGGTGTCGCCCGTGGCGATGCCGTCGTCGATGATGTCGGCGTTCAGGCTCGGCAGGTAGAGCGAGGCCATGGTCCCGACGAGTTGCAGGAGTACGACCGCCGCCAGCGGTCGGGCGTACGGTCGTAGGAAGATACGAAGCAGGCGGATCAACATCGATGTTCTCCGGGTGGGTGGTGACGGCGTACGCCGTCCAGGAGGACAGCGGCGATCTCCTCGGGAGTGAGCAGATCGCCGTCGGTGATCATGAAGTGCGACCCGGAGAACGTCACCAGCCGCACGAGTCGTGCCGCATGGTGCAGTGAACACCGGAGTTCGTCCCGGTCGGGTTCAAGGACGCGGGCGATCGCCTCGTGGATCAACTCGTTGGTGGGGCGGACCTTCGCGCGGTGCGCCTCCACGTCGTCGGGAGGATGGTGCATTCCGACGGCGGTGATCAGGCCGATGATCTGGATCAGCCGTCGTTGCAGGATGCCGGTCAGCTGGGTCATGCGTTCGGACAGCGTCAGGTCAAGGTCGATGCGGCCGATCTCGTCGAGGAGTGGAGCCGTGTCGAGCGCGACCGTCAGCGCCGCCTGGATGAGGGCGGCCTTGTCGGGGAAGACGCGGAAGATGGTTCCCTCGGCGATGCCAGCCGCCTCGGCGATCTGCCGAGTGGTGACGTTGGACCCGTGCGTCGCCACCAGCGGAATGGTGGCGTCGATCAGCGCCGCGCGGCGATCCTCCGGTGACATCGGCCGGGCGCGTCCCGGGTGCTGCCGGCGGGGCGCCTCGCCGCGTGGGGCGACCTCGGGTGCGTCGGGTCGCGCCGGTGGGGTGGTCGGCGGCGATACGGAAGAGCCCGCCGGCGGAGTAGCCGATGACCTGGGCGGTCTCTGCTGCGAATGGCGCGGCGGTGGCTGGCCGGCCGGCGACGGTTGTGCGAAGGACACGCGCAGACGCTAACTGAGTGAGCGGCTCACTCACAACGGATTGTCGAAGGCTTTGCCGGCCCTTGGCGAAAGCGGCTGCACGTGTGCTTTCGAGTCGTCGCGGGTCACCTGCTTGCTGCCGACCACTGCGTCCCGGTAATCTTCGCGCACCGCAGTGTAGGACTCCGTTCGATAATGTCGAACGACCACGGGGCGTTCGAACGATCAGGCCGCCGGTGTCCTGCGCTGCGCACCACTGTGTGGTCCGGGTCTCGCGCGACGGGGCCGTTAGGGCGACTGGGGGCGTCCGAACGAGGTGTCGAGCGACTGTCGTTCCAGGCATGAAGGGGATCGAAGGAGCTGAGGCCCGTGCCGTCTGAGGAGCCTGGAACTGTCGCCGGCGAGATCGCCATGGCGTTGCGCCGGACGTCCATCCAGGCCATCGACCGGAGCGTCGCGATGCTCGAGGTCATCGCCAAGGCGGGCCCCGGCGGCATCGCGCTGAAGACGCTGAGCGGCCTCCTCGGGCTGCACGCGTCCACGGCCCGGACCCTCCTCGCCTCCCTGGTCACCCATGGGCTGCTCCGCCAGGACGAGGGCACCCGCCACTACTTCCTCGGCGCGCGGTTCTTCGAGCTCAACCGGATCTACCTCGCCCAGACCGATCTTTCCTCCGCGGCGTCGCCGATCCTTCGCGACCTGTGGGAACGTACGAACGAGACGGTCCATCTCGCGATCCTCAAGGACACCCAGCGCGTCGACATCTCCGTACTTGTCAGCCGGCAGCTGCTCAACATCAACCCCACGACCGCACGGTTCACCGACGAGGTGGCCGTTCCGCTCTACCGCACCGCCGCGGGGAAGGTCCTCTTCGCCGGCGTCAGCGACGAGCACCGGGAGCGGATGCTCGAGAGCGCTCCCTGGCAGGACGACGGTCGCCCACCGCGCACCCGAGCGGAACTGGCCGCACTCGTCGCCGACGTACGCACCCGCGGTTATGCCACCAACATCGAGGAGGACGTCCCCGGGGTGTGCGGGGTGGCTGCGCCCGTCCGTGACCACACCGGCGAGACCGTCGCCGCGGTCTGCATCGGCTATCCCACCGTCCGCCACACGCCCGCCCACGACGAATCCCTGCGTACGGCCGTCGTGAGAGCCGCGGGCGAACTGTCAGCCCTGCTCGGCGCCCCGCGCCCGGCAGCTGCGGTGGACGCCATATGAGGGATGCCTACGACGTCATCGTCGTCGGCGGCGGCCCGGCCGGGTGTCCCGCCGCGATCCACGCCGCCCTTGCCGGCGCCCGCACCCTGCTCGTCGAGAAGAACGGTGCCCTCGGTGGCACGACCACGGTCGCCGCGGTGGCCCTCCCCGGGCTGTTCCATGCCTGGGGGCGCCAGATCATCGCCGGCGTGGGTTGGGAGATGGTGCGGCGGTCGGTGGAGATCGCCGGCCGCGACCTCCCCGACTTCTCGCGTTGGGAGCTTCCGCATTTCAAGCTACAGGTTCCGGTGACTCCGGCGATCTATGCCGCCGTCATCGACGAGACCGTCGCCGGTGCAGGAGTCGAGTTGCTGCTGCACACGATGATCGGGGAGGTCACCTGGTGCGGTACGCACTGGGACGTCACGCTGTGCACCAAGGAGGGGTTGGTGCACACGCGGGCGGCACGCCTCGTCGACTGCACCGGCGACGCCGACGTCGTCGCTCTCGCCGGACTCCGCCGCCTGACCAATCCCCACCGTCAGCCCGGCACGTTGATCATCCGGTTGGGTGGCTACGACCGCGACGACCTGGACTATGCCGCGCTGGCTCGTGCGTACGACGAGGCGGTGGCCGAAGGCTCGCTCCTGCCCGAGGACATGGCATCCAACCCGATCCAGAAGTTTCTCCGCAAGGGCGGTGAGAACGCGATCCACGTCACCGGCGTGGGCGCCGGCACCAGTGCCGCCAAGACCGCCGCCGAACTCGCCGGCCGCCGCGCGATGATGCGGATCTTCACGTTCCTCAAACGTCAACCTGGCCTGGCCGGTCTACGAGTCGATGCGTGGGCGATCGAGACGGGCGTGCGGGAGACGTACACGATCGACGGGCTCGACCGGATCACCGAAGCCGACTACTTCACCGGCCGGCGCTGGCCCGAGGCGGTGTCCTACAGCTTCTATCCGATCGACGTCCACCGCCCCGACGGTGACGGCATCGACATCCGCCCACTGCCGGTCGGGACGTTCCCCACGATCCCGCGCGGTGCGATGATTCCGCGCGACCACGGCTACATCGCGGTCGCCGGCCGGCCGGTCTGCGGTGACCAGGCCGCCAACTCCGCCTACCGCGTGCAGGCGTCGTGCATGGGCATGGGGCAGGCGGTCGGAACGATGGCGGCGCTGTCGGCGAAGACGGGCGTACGCATGCAGGACGTGCCCATCGAGGCCATCCACGACGGACTTCGGCGTGCGGGCGCCGTCGTGCCGGGGGATCCCGGCACACCAGGGACACCGCAGGACAGCGTCACCTCGACCCACGTGTGAGGACGAAGGGATATCCATGAGCAGCAATGACGCTGTAGTGGCTGGCGGCTTCGCCCGAGCCCGTTCCGCCGGGCGCGGCCGGACCTCGAGCGCCGCCGCCAGGTTCGGCGCCCTGGCGCTGGGATTCGCGATCGCCCTCGCCGGCTGTGGCTTCGTCAACACCGACGACGGTGGTGGTGGTGGCGAGGGCGGGCCGGGCAAGGGCGCAGGTGGTGCCAAGGTGACCGCCTACGTCAACACCGAGCAGAACACCGGTCTGGCGAAACTCATCGCGGCGTACGAAAGATCCTCCGGGACCACCGTCGACATCTCCTCGGCCGAGACCTCCGAGCTGAACGAACAGCTCAGGATCCAGCTCACGTCCGGAACGGCCGCCGATCTCATCCGGGTCTCGCCGGGATACAGCAGCCCGGTCGCGGCCGGTGTGCTCGGCACTGCGGAACTCGCCGACCTGTCCGATGCCTCCTGGGTGGACGCGATTCCCGACGACACCGCCGCGCTCGCGACCGTCGACGGCAAGACGCTCGCCTTCCCGGTGAGCCGCAACGCCATCATCATGGCGTACAACAAGAAGGTCTTCGCCGACGCCGACGTCGAGGTGCCGACCACCTGGAGCGAACTGCTCGCGGCCTGCGACAAGCTCGAGGCGGCCGGTGTGACGCCCATCTCCACACCGCTGCAGGACGGCATCTACCTGCAGTTCTGGATGTACGCCCTCGCCGCCACCCTCGTCTACGCGGAGAACCCCGACCTCGATGAGCAGATGGCGGCCGGGAACGTCGACTTCGTCGACAACAAGCCGTGGAACGACGTGTACGCGAAGTTCCTGTCCCTGCGCGACGCGGGCTACGTCAGCGAAGGGTCGCTGGGCATTCCGTTCGACCAGGGCATGCAGTCGGTGGCGACGGGTGAGTCCGCCATGATCCTCATGGTGTCGGGCGGTCTGCCGCAGCTCTACGGCTACGCCGAGAACGGCGCGGAGGACTTCGAGGTCTTCGCCCTGCCCGCGACCGACAACGCGGCCGACACCCATCTCCCGCTCGCGCCTGACTTCATGGCGGTCAACGCCGCAGCGGACAACGTGGACGCGGCGAAGGACTTTCTGGAGTTCCTCGCCAAGCCCGAAAACGTCGAGGCCTACGCCACCACCCTGGGCGTGCTCCCCGGCCTCGACGTCGAGGTCGACCTCGGGGAGACCGCGCTGCAACCGGTCCTGCCACTGTTCGACGAGGGCCGGACCGCGCCGTTCGCCAACTACCTCTGGCCGAACGGCGACACCCAACAGACGCTGTTGCAGTCCGGGCAGGAACTCTTCGACGGCAAGATCACCACCAAGGAGCTGCTCACCCAGATGGACGCGGACTACGACAAGGGGACACCGTGACCGCGCCGCCGGGGAATGACCGGACGAACCGGCGAGGGCCTGGATTCGTCGTCCTCACCCCATGAGCGTGGAGCTCGACCGCGCGACTGGGAGTCCGCCCGAGAAGCCACGGCCGGCCACTCCCGATCGGTCGCACCGGGGACGGCGTCGAGGCGAGGTTCCGTACCGCTTCGTCGTTCCGGCGTTGGCGATCTACGCGCTGGTCGTGCTCTATCCCACGGCATCCGGGAGCGTCTACGCCTTCACCGACTGGGCGGGTCGGCGTGGCGCCCCGGATGTCGTCGGCTTCGCCAACTTCGCCGAACTGCTCGCGACCAGGCAGGCCGTGGGCGCACTGACGAACACCCTGGTCATCGCGGCGGCGACGACCGTCGTCCAGACGCTCATCGGTCTGGCGCTCGCCCTCGTCCTGCACTCGGCGCTCGTGAGCCGCAACGTCCTGCGTACGTTGTTCTTCGCGCCCGCGCTGCTGCCGCCGGTCATCATCGGCTTCCTGTGGCAGTACATCCTCACGCCGGGCGGCCCACTCAACGGCGCCCTTCGTTCGTTCGGACTGGACGGGCTCGCGCGGAACTGGCTGGGCGACTCCTCGCTCGCGTTGGGCAGCGTGATCGCCGTCGTCATCTGGCAGCACGCCGGGCTCACCATGGTCATCTATCTTGCTGGGCTGCAAGGTGTGCCGGTCGACCTGCTCGAGGCCGCGAACCTCGACGGTGCGTCCCGGTGGCAGCGACTGCGGCACATCACGCTCCCACTGCTCATCCCGGCGACCACCATCGCGATGTCGCTCACCCTGATCAGTGGCCTGAAGATGTTCGACCAGGTCTTCGTGATGACGAGCGGCGGGCCGGGGTACGCGACGGAAACGCTGTCCCTGCTGATGTACAAGGAAGCCTTCGTCTCCGGACGCTACGGCTACAGCACCGCGATCGCGCTTGTCCTCACGATGATCGTGTTCGCGTTCGCGATGCTCCAGCTCAAGGCGTTGCGGCGGTTCGAGGTGGACGCGTGAGCACGAGGAGCCCCCACGGAGGTACGCCGAGGAACGAGGCGTCCCGGAGTGAGGCACCGCAGTGGTCACGCGAAAGGGAAATGGCATGAACCCACGTCGGTTCACGTGGGGCCGGGTCGGGGCCGAGGTCGCGATGATCGCCGTCGCGCTGGCCTTCGTCTTTCCGTTCTACGTCTTTCTCACCGTCTCGTTGAAGACGCCGCGCGAGGTGGCGGTGAACCCGCTGGGGCTGCCGCCGCGGCTCGACCTCACGAACTACACGACGGCCTGGGAACGTGGCGACCTCGGCCAGGCGTTCGTCAACAGCCTCACCGTCGCGGGACTGTCGGTCGCGTTGCTGGTGCTGTGCGGCTCGCTGGCGGCGTACTTCCTCGCCCGGCGGATGTCCCGGCTGAGCTACGGGCTCTACCTGCTGTTCCTGCTCGGGCTGATGGTGCCGCTGCAGCTCGGCATGGTGCCGTTGTACCAGTTCATGCGCGACGTCAACCTGTTGCGGACCTACACCTCGCTCATCCTCTTCGAGGTGGGTCACCAGCTTCCGCTGGTCGTCTTCCTGTACGCGAGCTTCACGCGGGCGCTGCCCCGGGAGTACGAAGAGGCGGCGGCGATCGACGGTGCAGGTCGAGGGGCGACGTTCCGGCGGATCGTGTTCCCCCTGCTGCGACCCATCACCGGGACCGTGGTCATCCTGAGTTCGATCAACATCTGGAACGACTTCCTCACGCCGTTGCTCTATGTGGGTGGCAGCCCGCAGCAGACCCTGCCGGTGGCGATCTTCGCGTTCCGTGGGGAGTTCACGGCGCAGTGGGGAATCATCTTCGCCGGAATGGCGCTCGCGATCCTGCCCATCGTGGTCATCTACTTCCTGCTGCAGAAGCACATCATCAAGGGATTTGCGAGCGGCCTCAAAGGCTAGTACGGCGTGGCGTTAATGATTGGACGGTTGTTCCTGGGAGGATGCTGGTATGGCTCATCCTCCTGCTGCGGCGTTGGTGTTGCATGACGGTGATCGGGACGTTCTTGGTTCGTGGGTGCGAT
>NZ_JBEFTW010000050.1:0-41016 GCF_040196095.1 Actinopolymorpha sp. B17G11 | reverse complement strand
CGACGCGACCACCGCGTCAACGTCTGGCACTCCTCATCGCTCAACACAAGCTCAGCCTTCGGCCGCCCAGTCCTCGCCATCCACCAAACCTACACTTACCCGACGAATTTCAGGCGGAGGACACTAGACGCCGCCGAACGGTGCTGGACGGTCGCGAACGATTCCGCAATTGAGACCATCAGGACGAGAGTGTGGGGTTGCTTGCACCTGCGTCACTGCGCCATATCCAGCAAGCAAGCCACCCAGTCGCGGCCAAGCTTATCGGGCGTCTACATGCCCCTTCACGAGGTCGGTCTGTGGCGAGCGTCGGGCAGCCACAGCCTCGCGCGCCGTCACCCAGTTACCTTCAGGGCGAGAAGCCGTAGACAGCCCTCCGCGCCCGTCTCGACGCAGTGCCGGGCGACATTCAATCCGGGCCGCTCCTGTTACGCGCTCTAGGGGGCTCTGTGCGGCCCCGGTAGGCGGAAAGACAACCCGACGTTCGGATGTACACGTCAAGGCCCGGGCACAACCCGGCTGAAACACCAGGCGAGGGCGGCGGCGGGACGGCGGAACGTTTCAGCCCTCCACCAAGCCCAGAGTGACGGAGCGACATAGAGAGAGTGTGGGACGGGCGAGTGCCCTCGTCGACGACGAGTTGCAGCGCAGGCCGCGAGTGATCCCTCTCGACGGGAGGCCGGCTGCTCTTCCTGTCCGGGCGACGCCACAGCGTGACCGTGCGTCCAGTCGCCGGCGCCACACGCCTGCGCGCCGCCGTGCGCGCCCCGACCGGGCCGGTCGCGCACCGTGTGCAAGGCGGCCCACCGCGCAGCGACGGAGGTGAGTCTCTCTGCAAGCTCACTACGCCCGGATGGTCGCAAAGGCTCGCCACCACCAAGTGCCCCCGCCGACCCTGCGGGCCGTGGACGGTGGCCGCTAATGCCGACCGGCTTGACGTCGTACGCAGGCCGCGTTGTAGAGACCGACGCCGAGAAACGTCTCCGGAATCGTCTGAGTCTTCTTCATGACGATAGGGGTGGCCGCACGAGCGCTAGTGGGCCACAGCGACCATTTGGGGTCTGGCGTGCTGTAGTGCGATGCGCTGGAAGACCTCGGCCTGCGTTGGGTAGCAGTGCACCGTGTTGGCCAGCGCCTCCAGCGGCAGCTGGTTTGTGATCGCCAGTGTAAGTTCGCTGATCATCTCACCGGCGTGCGCTGCCACAAGCGTCGCTCCTGCGATCTCGCCGTTGTCGCTGTGCGTGTAGATGGCCCCGAACCCGTCCTCCTCGCCGTCGATGAACGCCCGCTCGACCTTGGCCAGGTCGAGCCGGTAAGCGTCGATCGCGACACCTTCGTCGCGGGCTCGGCGCGGAGTCAGGCCGACGGAGGCGACCTCGGGATCGGTGTAGGTGCAGTGTGGAATGACAAGCTCCCGTGTCGGGCGTTGCTCTCCGTCCAGCGCGTTGGCGATACAGAGCCGCGCTGTGGCCATGGCCGCGTGGGTGAACTTCTGCGGGAAGGCCGCATCGCCAACGGCGTAGATGTTGGGGTTGCTGGTGCATAGGTATTCGTCCACCTCCACGCCATCCCTGGCGATGTGCACCCCTGCCGCGTCCAGGTCCAGGTGTTCCACGTTCGGCTTGCGGCCGGTGCCGAGCAGCAGGGCATCATATGTCAGCTCGCGCGTCCCGTCGGGGCCTTGCGCCAGCAAACGGCCGCCGCCGGCCTGTACTGCCGTGAACCCCAGATGGAGCCTTAGCCCCTCCTGGTCGAACCGGCGCTGGATCAGCTCACCGACCTCCGGCTCATCATTGGGCAGCAGGGTCGTGGTGTCGCTGACCACGTCCACCTCGCTGCCGAGACGGCGGAAGGCCTGGGCCAGCTCGCATCCCAGCGGACCGCCGCCGATGACGACCAGCCTGGCCGGCAGCTCGGTCAGTGAGAAGACGGTCTCATTGGTCAGGTACTCGCCCGTCCGCAGTCCCTCGATAGGGGGCACCGCGGGATCGGATCCGGTAGCGATCAGAGCCTTCCGAAATCGCAGGCGCCGGCCATCGACCTCCACGGCATTCGGCGCGGTGAACCGCGTGTGCCCGAGGTAGACCTCCACCCCCGCCTGCTCGGACACCTCGACCGCATCGCCTGAGCTGCTCAGGGAACGCATCTTGCGGACCCGATCCATGACCGACCCAAAATCAGTTCGGGGCGGGGCATCAAGCCGAAAACCGAACTCGGCCCCGCGGCTCGCATCGTGCACCGCACGTGCGCACCGAATCAGCGCCTTGCTCGGCGTGCAGCCAAAGTTGACACAGGTCCCGCCGGTCAGTCGCTGCTCCGTCATCGCGACGCGGTGCCCCCCTGCGGCAGCAGTCATAGCGGCGACGAGGCCCCCCGGTCCGCCCCCGAGCACCACCAAGTCGTAGTCACCACCTCCGCGGTTGACCCAATCAGGAGGGTGACCCTGACGGATCGTCTGCTGGTTGTACACGTCGTCGGGATACAGCTCGATAGTCGTCATGGCGCATCCTCCATGAACTGGCCTCCCCTTGGGCCGCTCGCTCTGCCAGCAACCTCGCAAGCCGCAGACCATCCGGAATCTCGCCAGCTGAGCAGTTCCCGAGCGAGGAGAGGCCGTAGCCCTGATCGGTGGGTGAATCTCGGTGGTGCAGAGCGTCACGCCCTCGGCGGTAGGTATCGGCGGTGGGCCCCGGCCAGGTTGGTCTGCTTCCACGGCAACAAGCCGACCGATGCGAGTTGCGGTCGGCTTCACGCGCCGAGCCCCTTTGCACGACCAGTCTCCGGGCGCGTGGTTCCGAGGACCTAGGGCCTTACGGCCCCCGGATCAACGGGCTCTCGGGCCGGCGCGCAATAGGGGCCGGTGGGCGGCCGCCGCCCCCAAAATGTTCAGCCTCGTCCGGCAAGCCCAGTGTGCGCAGTGATATAGAGAGTGTGGAAACCCAGAGCCTGTCGACTGTCTCCTTGTCACTTGCGTTTCCGCAGGTCAAGCCGGGTGAGTGACAGGTGTGACCGTGACGGCTGGCGCTGAGGCTTTCCTTCCAGGAGCGCCTTTCACGAGCGTAGTGTTTAGCCGCCTGGGTTGCGCCAGCTGGTCCCGGTCGGGAGTAGATGGTCGGCCGCGGTCGGGCCCCACGTTCCAGGTGGATAGGCGTATACCGGTGTGGTGTCGTCGAGGATCGGGTCGACGACGTGCCAGGCTGCCTCGACCGAATCCTCGCGGGCGAAGTAAAATTTGTCCCCTTCGAGCGCGGCACCGATCAGCCGGTCGTAGCGGCGCGGGTCGGCTCCGGGCTGCTGGGCGAATGCGAGCTCCTCGACCTGGGCGTGTGCGGCGATGCCCGGCTTCTTCCCGGCCAGGGTGAGGCTGACCGCGGTGTCGGGGCGTACCCGGAAGCGCAGCTCGTTCATCCCGCGGAACTCCTCGATACCGCAGGCGTTGCGGGCCGGCGCTCGGAAGGTGATGGTCAGCTCGGACGCGGTCCACCGGCAGGCACTTGCCGGCCCGGATGTAGATGGGTACTCCGGACCAGCGCGGGTGGTCGGTGCTCAGGTGCACGGCCAGAAAGGTCTCGGTGGCCGAGTTCGGTGCCACGCCGTCCACCTCGCGGTATCCGGTGTACTGGCCGAGTACCACGTCGCAGGGGGAGAGCGGGCGGAGCGCCTGCAGGGCGTGGGTGCGTTCGTCCCGCCAGGTACGGATGCCCTGGGTCGGCTCCTCGGCTAGGACGCTCACCAGCAGCTGGAGCAGGTGGTTCTGTAGGACGTCGCGGATCGCGCCGGTCCGGTCGTAGAACCGGCCGCGGTCGGCGACGCCGAACGCCTCGGCCATAGTGATCTGGATGCTCTCGACGTAGGCGTGGTTGAGTAGCGGGTCGAGGATGGAGTTGACGAACCGGACGTAGAGGATGTTCTCCATCGACTCCAGACCCAGCCAGTGGTCGACCCGGAAGATCGCGTCCTCGGGCAGCACCTTGGCATGGTGGCGTTCAGGTCCACTAGCGCATCCCTCCCTCGACACTTCTGGTTTGTCGAGATCTCCGGCAAGAACTACTTGCGTCCCTGTGACACCGCGAGTCACTCTGGTAAGAGCTCCTAATGCTCGGAATCTGTGAGTCGCATCTGTATCCTCTTGGAGCGACTGTCGACTCACGAGGTAACGGTTTCGACACCGCCAATGGGCGGTTCGAGGAGATGGTATATATGGCTGCATTGCCGACGTATCGCTTTTGTGCCGATACAGTTACCCTAGTTGGAGCCGCATTTCTCGTGGTGACAGCGATGGCATTCTCGGCCACCGTTGCCGGCTGGCTTGGTTTTGCGGTTTCGGCGGCCATCGTGCTGATTTGTGCGAGCGCCGCCATTGTTGATGGTACACGAGGAGCACGCGCCATCCATTCGATGATGGTTGTCGTCGGGCTCTGGTCGGTTATAGCCGCACTTACGTTCAACGGTTCGGCCCTGACCTGGTTGGTATTCGCTAACGCGCTTGGCTTGGGTGCATTGGCTTTGGTTGATCTGATAGCACACGAGGTCACCACCGAACGAGTAGTCCATGAACTGGACGTCAAGATCGGTGAGCGAGAGATGCGAGAACCGCCGCGACAGCGAGAGCCCGCATAGGTCCACAGACCTGGCCACTATGCGGCATGTCCCTATAGGTGGTGGAGGTTTCCTCCGCCACCGGAAAGGGCCGGTGGACGCGGAGTTGGCGCCTCCCGAACATCTGACCGAGCGGCTTAATGCGCGCTGCGCCAGGAATCTCGGGTGGGCAGATGACCGAAAGGGACATCTCACGATCACGGAGAGGCGACCGCTTTGCATCCTTCACCTGTCACGAAAGAAAGGCCACTGACGTTTCGAGCGAACCGGAACATCGCAAGATCCGATGGTTGCGGACGGCATCGGGATCACTTGGCGCTGCTTGCTCGTCCGTTCGCCGCTCGCACCCACCTGCATAAAACTTTCGCGTGATGGGCGTGACGATTGCGGTGTGTCGTGTGGGGTGCGCCCATGCCGGTTGTTGATCATACCCCGGTGCAGGTGATCGACGCTGAGTCAGATAGCTGGATTCCGGTGTTCAACGGTTGTCGGAGCGGCAGTTCCGCATGCTGGTGGGCATTGTGCGACGTCGCGGTGCGGGACAGAACGGCCAGGGACGTCGGTGGAAGCTGCCGCTTGCTGATCGGGTGCTGCTGTCGCGGTGTACTACCGCACGAATTTGACTCTGCGGCAGGTCGCGTTGCTATGCGGGGTCTCCCGCCGGGCGGGTGGTCGACCACCATGCCTCGTTCTTGGCGCTCTCGCCGGTGCGGCAGTCCAGAGCGGGTACTGGTCGTCGATGGCACCCTGGTGTCCTCCACCCACGACGGAAGCATTGCCGCGTCGGCGAAGAACTACCAGCACTCGACCAACCGGCGGTCCGGTTGACTTGCGACGCCGCGCGATGGTACGGCTGCCGATATTCATTCGAGCCGGCAAGTGCCTTCCGGTGGACGTAACCGACGTCACGATCAGTTTCCGCTCGCCAGCCGGAGTGTCTGCGGTATTGAGGCCACTGCCGTTCGACGACGGCCGGCTCGCCCCGATCGCGGCCGAGGACCAGGCGCGTGCGAATTGTCTGCCGTGCGGAGGGTGACTTGCGTCCAGTCTGGCCAGGCATTTTGTCCCTCGCGACTCTCGAAGATGTCACCGCACCACCGTTGGTTGGCCGCCGGCGCGGTGAAGTCGCGGCCGATCAGGTCCGGCGCCGGGGCGGGCGCTTCGCCGCCGATCGTGGTGCGTTTCCACGGCTTGGGGTGACGTCCTTGCAGGCCAGCGGCCCGCATCAGGCGCCAGACCCGCTTCGGTGCCACCCGGTGCCCCAGCGCGGTCAGCTCGGCGTGCACCCGGCGTACGCCGGGGTTCCCGCGTAGTCGGTCCCACACCTGCTTGATGGGTGGCCAGCAGATCCTCGTCGGTGCGGTCCCGCTCACTCGGTTCTCGCCAGGAGTAGTAGCCAGACCTAGATACCTCCAACTGTCGGCACATGAACTCCACGCCGAACTCGCCCGAATCAGCCCAGTCCGCGATCGCAGCGAACTTCACTGCTTGTCTTTCGCGAACCAGGTCGCTACTTTTTTGCGAACTCGACCTGCATCTTCAACTCCGCGTTTTCCGCACGCAGCCGTTCCAGCTCGGCACGCTCTGAAACGTCCAGCGACTTGCTCGACGAGCCGGCGGACTCCCTGGCCTTCTTCACCCATCTTCCTAACGTCATCTCGTGCACGCCGATATTGCGTGCGACCTCGGAAACAGACCGATGATCATCGATGACGAAAGCTACCGCTTGAGCTGTACTCCTCGGTAAATCGACGGCGTGTCGACCCCATACTCGTGTCTCCCGAAGGATCGGGTGGCATCTACCCCTGTGTCCACCGAGCCGGGAACGGTCCACACCCACTCACACAATTGGGAGGTCGAGAAGCCACAATCCGGGAGGACGGATCGGTATCGGTCTATTCACGGCGCGGCACACCCCTCGCTGACGCCTTCCCCGAGATCGGGGGTGCCCTGTACGCCTACCTACCTCCTCCTGGGACGGTCGTCGACGGCGAGAGCGCTCGCCGATCGCCTCGAGAGCGCGCGAGAGCGAACACCGTTGTCCCGCGTATACCTTGGGCAGAGCCAGAACACATTGTTAGCGTTGATAGTCCATTGACGGGACGAGTCGGCATGGGGTCGACTGAGATAGTTAAGTGAATGCACCAGCCCCGCGCAGGGTAACAGTGACAATGGCGGCCAAGAACGCGGACGCCGAGGGCTCCGCGCGGGGCCCAGGTGTACGCTGGCCGCTGCCGCGGACCCAGACGGGCCGGGATATCCGGACCGCTGGCGGATTCGTGCGGTGCCGACAGTATTGGGCAATCGTGAGCCTTTTGACAGGCCGTCTAGGTAACCACTGCTCGGCCTTGTGAAAGCGCCGTGAAGAACCGGACATGAAAGGACTCTTCGAATTTCCAATTCTGTAAGGGAGTGAGTTCGGACATAGGAAAGGATGGAAACTATGGCTGTCGAGGGCAGTCCTCGCGACATGAACAAGTGGCTGGAACTACTCCCCGACCCGAACATCCAGTTCCCCGGCGAATCGAGCGAATACCGGCGCGCACGCAACCAGCTGTTGGAGTCCGAGGCCGAGCTTCGGCGGCTGAACGAGCGGGTCGCCGCGCAACGCCGGGCACTCCCAGCGGGCGGCGTCCTCGCGGAGGACTACGTCTTCGAGTTCGCGGCCGATGGCAGCGAGGTGAGGTTCTCGGACTTGTTCGCGCCGGGCAAGGACACGCTGGTCATCTATAACATGATGTTCCCGCGCTGGTCAGAAGACCCGCGAGCAGGTGTCCCCGGGGACAGGACGGGCCTGCTGCCGCTTGTCGAGCAGCCGTGCCCCTCATGCACCTCGGTCGTCGACGGGCTCGACGGTCCTGCTATTCACCTCTCCGAGCGGATCAACCTCGCCGTGATCGCGAAGACAGATCCCGATCGGCTCGGCACCTACGCACAGGAACGCGGCTGGCGCAATCTGCGGCTGCTGTCCTCGCGGCACAACACCTTTAACCATGATTATCATGGGGAAACGCC
Organism: Actinopolymorpha sp. B17G11; assembly: GCF_040196095.1. Taxonomy (NCBI): domain Bacteria; kingdom Bacillati; phylum Actinomycetota; class Actinomycetes; order Propionibacteriales; family Actinopolymorphaceae; genus Actinopolymorpha; species Actinopolymorpha sp. B17G11. The sequence continues at coordinate 33,405 of NZ_JBEFTW010000050.1, read as the reverse complement.
GGAGGGCGAGCAGCTCCCGCTCCTGCATGTGTTCTCACGCGACGAGGACGGGATCCATCACCGGTGGTCGAGCGAGCTGGTGTTCGCGCCCGACGGAGACCCCCGCCACCTCGACCCGATCTGGTCGATCTGGGGCGCTCTCGATTTGACGCCGAACGGGCGCGGAGACTCGGCTAACTACCCTAGGCTGCAGTACTAGTGGAACCCTCGAATCCCCGGCGCCGTTTCCGGTAAGGCGGGCCCCGCAACGGGGTCGCATGGCCCTCGGACCCGGGATGAGGTGGATGCCGTCGACCCACAAGTACACGTAGTCGGAGCCGGTCAACGAGCGCTTGCCGAACACGCCCCGCGTCGTCTTGCCACTGGCTGGTGAGCCGGGCGATGGAGGCCCCGGACAGGCCCGCACCGGAGCCGAGGAACTGCTACAAAGCCGGCGCGAAATCGCCGCTGGACAGGCCGTGCAGACTTACACCGTTGCCGAAGCCGGGCCGCGACCACGGTCTGGGCGATCCGCGATAGTCGGGACGGACGATTCCTACTGCCCCTCCTGCAGTGACGTGTGGAGATGTTTCCCTTGCTGTGTGCGTCTTCGCTGGTCAAGACTCCGTTATGGGTCCGTTGCTGTGAGCATGCCCGAGGGCGCCGACAGTATCGGCGTTGGGTCAGCGGTGTGCGCGGGATTTTGTGCGGCGGGCTGCCGGGTTGAGGTGCCCGGACTCGGCGATCCGTCGGCGGCATGCGGCCTCGACATCGTTGGTCCAGGTGATGCAGAGCCGGTTGCCGGCGCCGCGGCGGGCGTCCAGTTGGCCGGTTTTGAGCCAGTAGTAGATGACGCCGGGGCCGCAGTCGATCCTGCTGGCAGCGTCGGCGACGCTGATTTCGGTGGCAGTGTAGGGATCTGGCGCCTTGATCTTGTAGGCGTGGCGGATCCACTGGACCGCGGCAGTGTCGAACGGGCGGCCGTGGCCGGTGGTCACTCCGGCGGCGTTGAGCCGTTCGACGAGGTCTCGGGTGTCGGTGGTGCGGCCGGGCCGGCGGACGAGCTCCACGGCCGGGGATGGGCTGCGTTTGGCGGGTCCGGGTGGTAGCGGCCGGTCCACGGACAGCTCGTCGACGTCGCCGGTGTGCCAGCGGATCCCGATCCGGGGCTTGGCCACTAACCCCATCCGAGCAGACGAACATCGCGCCATCGCCGCGCCGCTTGACGAACAAGACCTCCAGCCGCTGACCGTTCAACGGGTGGAACGGGTGAGTAACGACGAGCGATCCCAAAAGATCCTTGGACGATACGGCACTATGCCGTGGCCGTCGGCACCCCAGCACCCTGACCTTGCCATCAGGCTTCGGGATCGGCACCGCACGCACCGGCGGCGGGAAGTACGACCCCGACGACATCCGATTCCAGACCTTGTACAGGTTGCCCCGCAGATCCGTCTCAAGCTCCGTCAGACTCACTCCGTCCACCCCCGGCGCGCCCCCTCTCGTGCGTTCGGAGTCCTGTCGACCAAGGTGTGTACGACCTCGGTAACCTTCTCTCTGGGGATGCGATGCCCATCGGTGTGTCGGGATGCCCGGACTGTGGCTTCTGCACTGCAACGCAGAAAGGGCCAACGGCGTACGGTCGCCTCGACCACCGGGGGGAAAGCAGGGTGATCCGGGCACTTTGCAGGCTATCTCTCGTCCAACCCGCCGAAGCGCGACTCGGTAGGCGCGGCATTCTGTGCCTGGGTGTGCATTGGAGGGGAGCGGCTGGTGTGATGGACCGGTGGAACTACGCGAGATGCGGGCGTTCGTCGCGGTCGTCGAGGAAGGGAGCCTGTCCGCGGCCGCACGGCGACTGCACGTGAGCCAACCCGCCCTCTCCCAGACCATGAGTGCGCTCGAGCGACAGCTCGGCGTGCAGCTTCTGATGCGGCGACGCACCGGCGTTCAGGCGACCGAGGCCGGCTTGACGTTGCTGACCGAAGCGCGCGCGGTGCTCGCCCGCTATGACGAGGCGATGACGGTAGTCAGCCGGCATACGGCCGCGGATGGCAGCCCGCTGAGGCTCGGGATTCCACTGGAGCTTCCCACCGGTTTGTTGTCCCCGCCGATCGCCGGCCTCGCCGTTGCGTTCCCGGGTACGAAGGTTCAGGCACTCCATATGTCCACCGCCGCGCAGTTCGCCGGCTTGCGGGCCGGCGAGATCGATGTTGGGCTGGTGCGGGAGCACCTGATTGGTCACGACCTGGACGCGGTGCTGGTCGTTGAGGAGCCTCTGGGAGTGCTTTTGACCACCGATCTAGCCGCGAAGATCGCTGGCCCCGGCGGGGTCCGGCTGGACGCGCTCGCCGGCCTGAGCTGGACAGGGTTCCCTCGCAGCGGCAGTCCTGCCTGGTACGACGAGCTCGTCGCGATTATGCGTAGCCACGGTCTGGAGCCCGGACCCGTTGCTCCCGATGGGCAGGAACTGATCGCCGACGTGAAACTCGCAGCCGTTGCCGCAGGCGGATCTTTCGCCTTCGCGCCACCGAACTGGGCACAGCCGATCCCGGGCTCCATCACCTGGTCGCCCCTGCTCGGGCATCCGGCGGTTCGCCGCACGTGGGCGGCGTGGCTGGGGAGTTCGCATCGGCGTGACCTCGCTCATCTGGTCGCTTCCCTGGAACATCAGGTGCTGGCGTAGTCTCCGAAGGAGATGGCAGCGGGCCGCTTATGGCGGCCATAAGGCGTTCGAACAGCTCACCGGGAACCTTGCGCCGCCCAGGCGGCTTACACCCACCGGTCGCGGGACATCCCCCGACCCAAGCCGTACGTCATGAACACAGAATGTGGGTGAGCAACGATGTCAGAACTGCAAGGAAAGACCGCGTTGGTGACCGGTGGCACCAGCGGCATCGGCCGGGGTGCGGCCATCGCGCTCGCCAACATCGGTGCACGAGTGGTGATCTCCGGGCGCGACGAGGTCCGCGGGACCCAGGTGGTCCAGGAGATCCGCTCGGCGGGTGGCCAGGCGGACTTCCTGGCGAGTGATCTGCGTGACGAGGCATCCGCCCGGTCCCTTGCTGGGCGGGCCAGGGAGCTCGTCGGTCATGTGGATGTGTTGGTCAACAACGCCGGCATCTATCCGTTCGGTCCCACGGAGAAGACCAGTGAGCAGGAGTTCGATGCGGTGGTCGCGTTGAACGTCAAGGCGCCGTATTTCCTGGTCGCTGAGCTTGCACCGGATATGGCGAAGCACGGTCATGGTGCGGTCATCAATGTGACCACGATGGCCGCAGAGTTCGGGGCGTCGGGTATGGGCTTGTACGGCGCGAGCAAGGCCGCGCTGGCGTTGCTCACCAAGTCCTGGGCCGCGGAGTTCGGGCCGTACGGCGTCCGGGTGAACGCGGTGAGCCCAGGCCCCATCCGTACTGACGGCACCGCCGGCATGGGTGACGACCTCGACCAACTCGCCGCCGCGGCACCGGCCGGACGCCCAGGTTCGGTCGAGGAGGTCGCCGAGGCGATCGTCTTCCTGGCCACCGACCGCGCAAGCTTCGTACACGGCGCGATCCTGCCCGTCGACGGAGGACGCATCGCGGTCTGACCGCCTCCGACCCCGCTCCACGCATTCGCCGTGGAGCGGGGGAACCGGCGTGGGCAACGGATCATCGATGGACCCGCACTGATCGGTTCACCGATGGCTAATGGCAGCCGTAAACGGGACCCCTAGCCGAAGGGCAGGTCCGTTGCCGGTCGGATGCTGGAGGCGTGCGTGGTTCGCGTACCCCGGCCGGTGGGTTCGCGCACGTCGCCGACCGGGGACCGCATCCGGCGCAGGCGCGCGGGCCCTGTCGAGTCATGGGAGTTGCGTTCTCAATGGCCAGCGTAAACGGGACCACTAACTCTCACCCTCACCGGCCTACTCACCGCCGTCGCCGCAACCCTCCTGACGATCGTCGGCATACGCCACACACGCAGCCGGAACCGACTTCACGCCACCCACTAACACCTCCCCGGCTCAACGAGGTTCGGGACAAAGAGGGTTCGTGCCCGTCGGCGCCATGTGGCGCATCAAGGATGCTCCATGGCACGTCGGCGACGAACAGGGCTGCCTCAAGAACCAGCCCAATACTCGCCAGCACGTCCGTCTTAGGATCATCGAAAACCGCGGCCCGGGCAGCGGACGGTGGATTGCTGAAGCCGCGTCTCAGCTGGAGAACGAAGGATGTCCGGACCGCCCTTCATTTAGTTCGCAGCCTGCGAACTAAGTCCGAGGCGAAAGTGCAGGTCAAAGCCACTTAGTTCGCAGTTCGCATAGTTCGCAGCCGGCGTCGTACCTCCTCATTCAGCTGGAATCAGGTGCCCGTATCTGATCGGCCCTGACCGAGCCCGAGAACGGCGCGAAACGCCCACACGGCGTCGGGCAGAATCCACCAGGTGTTTCAGCCCCACAACCCGGGCTAACGCGCGAGGTGTGACAGCGACCCAGCCCGTTCGCTGCGGGGCACGAAGGGGGATGGACGCTGAAACAGGGTGGGGGGCAGGCTCCGATGTGAGGCGGACGGTCAAACTGGGAGTCAATGGGCGCGATCACCGTCGAACCAGGGCAAACAAGTGGTGACACCTCCGGGCGAGCGACGATCAGTCTGGCGAGGCCGAAGGCGCGTTCGAATGCTTTGACACGGTAGGGGTCACTGGTTCAATCCCAGTATCGCCCACCCCGTTTGCGCAGGTCAGAGGCCCTATGCGGGATCCGGCACACGTCTGCCAGGGCTCCGCGATGCCTCCCGAGTGGAAACTGCGCGACGCGCGGCCACAGAACGGTCACCCTTCCCGTGCAACTGCTCCCGGAACTGGGCAGATGTCGGGTTTGCCAAAAATGACTCTGGTGAGATCGAGGCGCGCCACCGACGCGCAGCGGCGCACGGCCGCCCCCGCGGGCCGCCCTCAAGGGCCAGTTCGTCACAAGAGGCTCGAACGGCCTGGGGCAACCCTTGTGACTTCCACTTCGATCGTGTTCAGGAGTTGCGATGGCTGCACTGCCGTATGCCGAGTATGGGTCTGTTCCGCTGTCCGATGTCCGGCCGCAAGGTTGGCTGTTGGAGTTTCTCCGGCGTCAGTGCGCTGGGATCACAGGGCACCCACAGGCGAGCGGCTATCCCCTGGATCGTACGTTCTGGGACAACCCGTCACGGCTGCCGGATGTGGCCGACCCGGCGATGGTGTGGTGGCCGTACGAACAGACGGCGTACTGGGTGGACGGTGCGCTCAAGGCCGGCTTCCTGGCCGGTGACGAGACCGTCCATCGCATGGCGTTGGCGCAGGTCGAGGGGGCAATCGCGACCGCCGCGCCAGATGGCTTCCTCGGGCCGGAACTGTTCCGTACCGGCAACCGGTGGCCGTACGCCGTCTTCTTCCGGGCGGTACTCGCCCAGTACGGCATCACTGGTGATCGACGACTCCTCGATGCGCTGGTATCCCACTACCGGAGCACACCGCACCCGATGGATTCCCGCCGCGACGTGTCCGGCGTCGAGATCCTCCTCGCCCTCTACGCCGAGACTCGCGAGCCTGATCTTCTCCAGATGGCGACCGACTTGTACGAGCGGTTCAACTGCGAGGCGACGGACCACAACGTCGACTTGTCCCTGGCCGGCATGGGCTCTGACCGACCCGTCACGACACATGGCGTCGCGTTCAACGAGATCGCGAAGCTCGGCGCGCTGATGTACGCGGCCACCGGTGAGCGCGACAGCCTCGACGCCACGGTGCATGCGTACGCCAAAGTCGAAGGCGCCCATCTGCTGGCCGACGGGTTGCACTCCGCCTCGGAAGCCATGTGCGGGAACGACCCGCTCGCGTCCCACGAGACCTGCACCATCACGGACTACACCTGGTCGCTTGGACACCTGTTACAGATCACCGGAGATTCCCGTTACGCCGACCGGCTCGAACGGGTGATCTTCAATGCCCTTCCCGGCGCCCTGATGAAGGACTTCACGGCGTTGCAGTACTTCTCGTGCCCCAACCAGGTGATCGCCACCAACGCCAGCAACCACAACTCGATGTCTCGCGGTGACAACCGGATGGCGTACCGCCCGGGACACCCGGTGCAGTGCTGTACCGGCAACGTGCAGCGCGCTCTGCCGAACTACGTCGAGCGCATGTGGATGCGCCGCGCTGGCGACCGCGATGGCAGGGTCGATGAGATCGTCGCCGCGCTCCTCGGCCCGAGCCGGATCGAGGCGCGGCTAACCGATACACCGGTGACGATCGAGGAGCACACGCGGTACCCATTCGAGCCTGCCGTCGGCTTCACGCTCACCCCAGCCCGTCCGGTCCGCTTTGCGTTCACCGTGCGCATACCTGGATGGTGCCGGGAACCGGTCGTGACCGTCAACGACCGGCCGATCGCCGAGACCCCCGTCCAGCGGGGCTTCTGCCGGATCGAGCGCGAATGGCATCCGGGCGACCGAGTGGACCTGGCGCTTCCCTTCGAACTGATGGCGAAACGCTGGCCAGGCGGCGGAGTCAGTCTCGAACTCGGGCCGCTGACGCTCAGTCATCCGATCTCGGCACCGCTCACGGTCGACACGGAGGATGATTGGGAGCGGACGCCGCAGGAGTTCCGCCTCGCCGGGCCGCAACGGAGGCTGCCCGGGTTTCCCGCGTACACGCTTTCTCCCGAGAGGCCGTGGGCGTACGCTCTGGCGATCGACGAGACATCGCCGCCCGACATGGCCGACGTGGTGTGGAGCGAGAGCACCGGGTTTCCGCTGGACGTGGACACCCCAGCAGTGCGGGTCTTCGTGCCAGCCCGGCGCGTTCAGGATTGGTCCCTGGTCGAGACCGACCGGGTGTCACGCACGCTGCCGTCGTTCGCCAATGGCCGATTCCGCATGGTCGAGCACGAAGTCACCGGACAGTTCACCCTGACCCCGCCCCTACCCGAGCCCGGCACCCTTCCCGACCGGCTATCGGAGGACGTCGGACGGATCGAGTTGGTGCCACTGGGCAACACCCTCCTGAGACTTACAGTCTTTCCCACCGCGGAACCGCCGGAGAACCGGTAAGCGCCCCCCGCTACCCAGAGGTTCTGATTCGCGCCACCAGGCCGGCGGGCCAAGCGGGTGCGGGGTGGTGCGCACGTTCTGCGGGTTCTGGACGTCTGACTCCCTGCGCTACCTCACGTCGCCTGGGCTAAGGTTAGGCGTACCTAATCCTCGGACTGTCCTAGGAGCGCACCGATGCGGCATCGGCTGGGGCTGCCGGCTGCTATCGCCGGGCTCGGCCTCATCCTCGCCGCCGGGCTGGCGGCCTGTGGCGGCGAGAACGCGGTCGACGACAGCAAGCTCGTGATCTACTCCGGACGCCAGGAGGACCTCGTGGGGCCGCTCATCGAGCGGTTCGAGGAGAGCACGGGGATCGAGACGTCCGTGCGGTACGGCAACACCGCCCAGCTGGCGGCCCAGATCCTGGAGGAAGGCGACCGCACGCCGGCCGACGTCTACTTCTCCCAGGACGGGGGCGCGCTCGGTGCGTTGGCCAAGGGCGAACGGCTCGCCCGCTTGTCGCAAGGCGTCCTTGACAGGATCCCCGAGCGGTACCGCGCCGCCGACGGGACGTGGATCGGCACGTCTGGCCGGGCCCGCGTCATCGTCTATGACCCTGACCAGCTGAGCCCGGACGAGATACCGGACAGCGTGATGGAGCTCACCGACCCGCGCTGGAAGGGCAAGATCGGCATCTCGCCGAGCAACGCGTCGTTCGAGGCCTTCGTCACGGCGATGCGGGTCATGGAGGGCGAGGACGTCACCCGCGAGTGGCTGGAAGGGATCAAGGCCAACGACGTCCAGACGTTCGACAACAACATCCTCGTCCTCAACGCCGCGGAGGACGGCCTGATCGCCCTGGGCCTGATCAACCACTACTACTGGTACGAACAGGTCGCCGAGGAAGGACTCGAGGCCGTGCCGGCCCGGCTGAAGTTCCTCGACAACGAGGACCCGGGCGCGCTCGTCAACGTCGCAGGCGCGGGTGTCCTGCGCGGGGCCGACCATGCCGGTGAGGCGCGGAAGTTCGTGGACTTCCTGGTCTCGCCGCAGGCGCAGAGGTACTTCGCCACAGAGACGAAGGAGTACCCGCTGATCGAGGGGGTACCCGCCGTCGAGGACCTCCCGCCGTTGGACAGCCTGAACAGCCCGGACATCGACCTGTCCGACCTCGACACGCTGGAGCACACGCTGCGGATGATCGAGGACGCCGGACTGACGTGACCACCGCGGCACCCGCGCGGAGCGCGGCACGACCAGGACGGCCCGCCGGGCAGAGGGACCGCCCGCCGCTCGTTCTCCTCGTGCCCGCGCTGATCGCGGCCGCGGTGGCGCTGCTCCCGTTGCTCTACCTCGCCGTCCGCGCGTCCGAGCAGGGCCTCGGCACGGTGGTCGACGTCCTCGCCCGCGAACGCACCCTGCTCCTCGTCGTCCGCAGCCTCGTCCTGGCCGCCACCGTCAGCGGTCTCGCCCTGGTCCTCGGTGTCAGCCTCGCGTGGCTCGTCGCCCGCACCAGGCTGCCCGGCCGGCGCCTCTGGGGAGTGGTGCTCGCCCTGCCGCTCGCGGTGCCGTCGTACGTCGCCGCGTTCGCCTGGCTGTCGCTCCTGCCGCGCTTCGGTGGCCTCGCCGGTGCGACCCTGGTCCTCGGGCTGGCCTGCTATCCGTACGTCTACCTCCCGGTGCTGTCGGCGTTCGAACGGATGGATCCCGCACACGAGGAGGTGTCGCGCTCGCTCGGACTCGGGCCGGTCCGGACGTTCGTGGCGGTGACGCTCCGGGAGGTCCGGCCGGCCGCGGCTGCCGGTGTACTGCTCGTGATGCTGTACGTCCTGTCCGACTTCGGTGCGGTCGCGATCCTGCGCTACGACGTGTTCGCCCGGGTCATCTACACGTCGTACCGGTCGAGCTTCGACCCCACGCCGGCCGCGATCCTCGGCTGCCTGCTGGTGGTTCTCACCGTGGTGATCGTCTGGGGCGAGAACCGCGCCAGGGGCCGCGCCGGCTACGCCCGGGTGGGCGGGGGCGTCGCGCGATACAGGGAGCGGGTGACCCTCGGGTGGCGGGGTGCGGTGCCCGCGGTGTTGTGGTGCGGCGCGGTGGCCGGCGTCGGGGTCGGCGTGCCGTTTGCGGCCCTTGCGTACTGGCTGCTGGGCGGACGGTCGGCCGGTCTCGGACTCGATGATCTGGTCCCCGCGATGCTCACCACGCTCGGCGTCTCGGCGCTGGGCGCCCTGGTGACGGTCGCCCTCGCGGTGCCTGTCGGCGTGGTGGCCGCGCGGTATCGGGGGCGGGTCGGACGCCTGCTCGAGCAGGCGGCGTTCGTCCCGCACGCCCTGCCCGGAATCGTCCTCGCGCTGTCGCTCGTGTTTCTGTCGGTCCGTTACCTGTACCCGCTCTACCAGCGGCTTCCGGTGCTCGTCCTCGCCTACGCCGTGTTGTTCCTGCCCCTCGCGGTGGGTGCGGTGCGGGCGTCGGTCGCGCAGTCACCACCGGTCCTCGAGGAGGTCGCGCGCTCGCTCGGCCGCAGGCCGCTCGACGTCCTACGGCACATCACCCTCCCCCTGGCCGCGCCCGGGGTTGCCGCGGGCGCCGCTCTCGTCTTCCTCACCTGCATGAAGGAACTGCCCGCGACCTTGCTGCTCCGGCCGACCGGGTTGGAGACGCTCGCGACGGAGCTGTGGGGGCGTACGGAGACGGGTGCGTACGCAGCGGCCGCACCCTACGCGGCAGCCCTCGTCCTGCTCGCGGCGCTGCCGACGTTCGTCCTGGGCCGGCGCTGGGGAGCACTACGCGAGGAGGCCGGTCCATGAGCGAGCTCACCGTGCGTGGAGTCGCCAAGAGCTTCGGTGACGCCGCCGTCCTGCGGGGCGTGGATCTCACCGTCGGCAAGGGCACTCTCGCCGCCGTGCTCGGCCCGTCGGGGTGCGGGAAGACCACGCTGCTCCGGATCATCGCCGGCTTCTGCCGCCCGGACGCCGGCGAGGTGCTGCTCGACGGGCGGGTCGTCGCCGGGCCCGCCGGTGTCGAGCCACCGGAGCGGCGGCGCATCGGAGTGGTGCCTCAGGAGGGTGCGCTGTTCCCGCATCTGTCCGTCGGCCGCAATGTGGCGTTCGGACTCCCCCGCGGTCGCCGGCGAACGGCGCGGGTGCCGGAGATGCTCGACCTCGTCGGTCTCGGCGGCTATGCCGAACGCATGCCCCACGAGCTGTCCGGCGGCCAGCAACAGCGCGTCGCGCTGGCCAGGGCCCTGGCACCGGAGCCCGCCCTCGTCCTGCTCGATGAGCCCTTCGCCGCGCTCGACAGCGCACTCCGCGCGACAGTGCGCAGTGACGTCCGCGCCGCGCTGCATGCGGCCGGTGCCACCGCGGTGCTCGTCACCCACGACCAGCAGGAGGCGCTCTCGATGGCCGACCTGGTGGCCGTGCTCCGCGACGGCCGCGTGGTGCAGGCGGCACCGCCGGCAGTCCTCTACGGGGAACCGGGTGATGTGGAGGTGGCGACGTTCGTGGGCGAGGCGAACGTCCTCGATGCCGTGCTGCGCGACGGCCGGGTCGCCAACAGTCCGCTCGGCGAGGTGACTGTGCGCCGATCCCTCCCGTCGGGCCCCGGAGTCGTCGTCATCCGGCCGGAGCAGGTCAGGGTCGAGGCCGCCGGCCACGGTGTCGCCGCCGAGGTCAGCGGCGGGGAGTTCTACGGTCATGACGCGCTGGTGCGGCTCTCCGTACGCCAGGACGGCGGGACGCCGGTTCAGGTGACCGCCCGCGTCCAGGGGGCGCCCGCACCACCTGTGGGTGCCGAGGTCGGCCTGGTCGTGGTCGGCGAGGCGGAGTTCTTCCCCACCGACCACTGACGCCATGGCCGGTGCAGGACCCCGGCCAGCACATCACATGCGGTGCTGACCGGCGCCCACACGGCCTGCCTACTCGCTGGCGGAGCCGGAGCCCGAACCGGATCCCGAACCGGACCCGGAACCCGAACCTGACCCGCTTCCGGACCCGTCGTCGTTGCAGCCGGCGAGACCCAGCGTGCCGGTGAGGGCGAGCGCCGCGATCACGGCGCCCAGCCGGCGACTCATGCGTTCCATCCTGATCGTCCTTCCTCTCGTACTGCGGGCTCATCTCTCAGACACATCTCGTACTGCCGCTCATCTCGTACTGGCCGTGAGTGCTGCCGCGTCCTCGTCCTCGTGGGACGTCTCGTCGAGTACCGCCTCGGCGTTCTCGCGCCGCCTCGCCTGCGACCATCCGGCCGCGACCAGGCAGACAAGGACCGCGCACCAGATCAGGTGACCGACCCAGAAATGTGACCAGCCCGCGCGGTAGTCCGGCAGGAACACGCGAAGGAGCTGGTACGCCGGGTTGTCGACGCCTTCGAAGTGCGCCACCCAGGTGATCTCGCCTGCCCACCCGTCGACCAGCAGGGTCACCAGGGCGAGGACACCGACGAGTCCGAGGACGCCGGCCACCACGCGGACACCGACCGGGGACCTGCCCAGCCACCACAGCACCATGACAAGAGCCAGTGGCAGGACGACGACGACCTGCCTGCCGGGCCACCAGAACCCGTTCATGGTGAGCGCGACGAACGTCGCCACCAGCCAGCCGGCGGCCAGCGGTACGGCCAGGGCGGCCCATCCCCGGGGACGGACGGCCAGGAGCGCACCGAGGGCGGCCACGGCGAGCAACCATGCCGGTTGCCACGCCGCCAGGCCGTACGCCTGGTCGGTGAACAGGCTGACGAGTCGCAGGCTGCGGCCCACGTAGTCGGGCGCGACGCCGACGACGCTGAACTCGCCCGTGTCCACGAAGTGGTCACCGCTCGCGTAGACGGTCCAGCCACCCCAGATCGCCTGATGGGCGGCCAGGTAGGTGATCCCGGAGACCAGCAGTCCGCCCGTCAGACCGAGCACCGCCTGCCGCCGCCGCGCCAGCACCAGCCGGGCCAGCGCGACCAGTACCAGCGCAGCCGCGACGGGTGCGTACTTCACTCCGAGCCACGGCAGCGCGGTCACGGCGAGCACCAGTACGACCAGACCTCGGGCACCGAGCCGGCCGGTCAGCGCCGCGACCGCCACGGCCACCGCGAGTGCCGCCGGGAGCTCCGGGTACACCTGCTGGCCGTAGACGGCGAGCGGTGGCGACGCGAACGCCACCGCCACGCCGGAGGTCGCCAGACCGAGCGGCACCTGGAACCGGCGTACGGCAGTCCAGACCGAAAGGGCAGCGGCGACACCGGCGACCGCTGAAAGCGCCGCCTTGGCAGCAAGGAACCCGCCGAGTCTCATGGGCACGGCCAGCAACACCGGCAGGAGCGGGTCATGCGGACTGAGCTCCCGCCCGTCCTCCAGCGGCGCCGTCTGCATGGGTAGGTCGTCGTGGAAGTACGCCCGCCACCTCTCGGCCGCGAGTTCGTCGGAGATGTCGAGGTCGCCGTCCTCGGCGAGCGAGAGCGCGGTCAGGAGGTACTGCGGCTCGTCGACGGCCGCATGGCCGCCCCGGGTGGCGTGGACGCCGATCCCGAGCAACGCGGCAGTCGTGGCCACGACGAAGACAACCACCATCGCCCAGACCAGGGGAGGCGGCGGCGCGGGGCGGGTCACGTCACCGTCACCACGCCGCTCCCCCGATGGCGAGCCGATCCGGCGGCTGTCCCCACTCCGGTGCCGGCGTCTGTTTGTCCGCTGGCCGCGACCTGGCGGGTGATGACGTCGCGAAGGTCCGTCACCGGGACGAATCCGACCGCTTTCCGCAGCCGGCGCACGTCGGCGAGGGTGTCGCTCACCTCGTCCGGATGGGCGGGCGTCACTGCCGTCGTCACGTCGACACCCAGGACCTCAGCCGTGACGTCGACCAAGGAGCGCAACCGGTGGCCGACGCCGGTACCGACGTTCATCGGCCCGCGGACGTGCCGTTCGGCGAGGGCGACGAGCGCCCGTGCGGCGTCGCGTACGTCGGTGATGTCGCGGGTGCGGTCGAGGGAGCCGAAGATGTGCAGTGCCTGGCCGTTCCGGGCGGCGGCGATCCAGCGGGTGAGGGCCATGTCGGGCCGTTGGCCTTCGCCCGCGACGGTGAACATCCGTGCCATGGCGACGACACCGCCGGCATCGAGGCGCCGACGGCACAGCTGTTCGGCCGCACGCTTGCTCTCGGCGTACCCGCCCATCGGCCGCAAAACGTCGGACTCCACGCACGGCGCCCCGGCTACCGAACCGCCGTAGACGGACGAGGACGACGCCACAACGAGCGGCGTGTGCAGGGGCACCGCGTCGAGTACCACCTGCGTCGCCAGGACGTTGTCGCGGTGGCGCCGCTGCGCGACGTCAGGCCCGCCGTCGCGGACGCCCGGGCACCCGGCCAGGTGGACTACGGCGTCGGCGGAGTCGAGCGCCTCACGCACGCCCGCGTCGCCTGCGAGCAGGTCGGCGGTGAGCGACGTGAAGCGTCGACCGGCAGCCGGGTGGGGGCCCACCGGTGGCGGATGTGGCCGGCGGTCGACGCCGACCACGGCGTATCCCGCGTCGAGCAGCGTCCGGACGGTCGTCTGGCCGACGAAGCCGGCCGACCCGGTCACGACGACAGCCACGCTGTCTCCTCCACTCGCCACATGATGGTGGGGAAGGCTAGCCTAACCTCAGCAGGCTGTCATCCGCGGGGGCGCTTCCTGCTGGTCGGCCCTTGATCGCTTGTCTCCTCCCGAGAGGAAGCGCCCTATGCGCACCGCCCGCCGGGTGATCGGCCTCGCCCTTCTCGTCGTGGCCTGCGGTTACCTCGTCACGGTCGTCGACGCCGGAGTACTCGCGAAGGTCCTGGCCGCAGTCACCGCAGATCCGCTCGGTCTGCTCGTCGCGCTCGCGTGCTACGCACTCGCGTTCGACCTGCGTGCCCGGGCGTGGCGGCGGATGCTGCCCGGACTCGCGTACGGCCACTCCTGGGCAGCCCTTCACGTGAGCCTGCTGGGCAACCACGTCCTGCCGTTCCGGTTGGGTGAGGCCCTGCGGGTGACGAGCGTGCTCCGGCGTACCGACCTCCCCGCCGGGCCAGTCACCGCCACCGCCGTCACCTCCCGGGTGGCCGACCTGCTGAGTGTGGTGCTGCTCGCCCTTGTCGCTGTTCCAGGACTGGTGCTCGATGTCACCGACCCGTGGGTGTGGGCGCTCCTGGCCGGCCTGGTGGCTCTCGCGGTCGCGGCGGTGTGGTGGGTACGCAGGCTCAGGCTCACCGCCGCCCAGACCGGGACCCGGCCCGGCGAGAGGGTACGGCTGCCAGGTGGGCTCGTGGTCGCGGCAGCTGTCGTGGCGTGGGTGCTCGAGTCGGCCGTCGTCTGGGAGATCGCGCGGACCGCGGGGGTGCCGCTGGAGCCCCTTCAGGCCGTCGCGGTCACGGCAGTGACGATCGTGGCGCAGGCGGTGGCCGTCACGCCGGGCGGTTTCGGATCGTACGAAGCCGCCGCCACGGCCGCGCTCACCGGCCTCGGTGTGCCGACGGGTCAGGCCTTCGCGATCGCGCTCGCGACGCATGCGGCGAAGACGGTCTACGCCCTACTCGTCGGAGGTGTCGCGCTCCTCGTGCCTGCGCCGACGTACTGGGGACTGCTGCGCCTGCCGCGTACTGTCCCGCCTCGCCCGACGCCGTGGTCGATCGAGTCCGCGGCACCGGTCGTCGCGATCATGCCGGTGCACAACGAGCAGGACACCGTAGGTGAGGTCGTACGCAGGTTGCCGGAGACAGTCCACGGCAGGCCGGTCCAGTGCGTGGTCGTCGACGACGGGTCCTCCGACGGGAGCGCGGAGCAGGCGGCGGGTGCCGGTGCCCACGTCGTCCGGCACGGCCGCAACCTCGGTCTCGGCGCCGCGGTCCGGAGAGGGCTCGCGGAGGCGACGAAACTGCGGCCCGCCGCGGTGGTCTACCTCGACGCCGACGGGGAGTACCAGCCCGAGGAGCTCGCACGGCTCGCCGAACCAGTCCTCACCGGAGGTGCCGACTACGTGATCGGCTCGCGGTTCGCCGGGGACATCCGCCGGATGCACGCGCACCGGCGACTCGGGAACGTCGTGCTGACCTGGTGGGTGCGCTGGCTCACCCGGCGCCGGGACGTGACCGACGGCCAGAGCGGCTACCGCGCCTTCTCCGCCCGGGCGGCCGCCGAGGCCGAGATCGTGCACGACTACAACTACGCGCAGGTCCTCACCCTCGACCTGCTCGCCAAGGGGTACACCTACACCGAGGTGCCGATCACCTACGCGTTCCGGGAGAGCGGGCGATCGTTCGTCCGGCTCGGGCGTTACCTGCGCAAGGTGGTCCCTGCCGTCCACCGGGAGCTGAACGGGCCGGGATTTCAGTCCTCGACCACGTGGGCGGCGAACCGCTCCCGTGCGGCCGACCATGCCACGTCGTCGAACCCCCGCGCGGAGAGCGCGTCGACCGCGTCGTAGGCCATCGCGAGCGCATGGTGGGTGTTGTCATGGGCGAAGGTGCCCAGCCGCCCGAACGTCGTCACCCGCGGCAGGTCCAGCGCCCAGGCGTCGAGGGCGCTGAGGTGCTGTTCGAAACCCAGGTCGTAGACCGGATAGACATGCGGCAGCCGGCGGAGCTCCACATCCGCGCGGGCGGCCGGGCGGAGGCCCGTCCTGGCGAGGGCGTCGTCGACCATCTCCGCGAGATCCTCGGCCGAGGCCTTCCACACCGGATCACCCATCGCACAAGGGACTTCCGCGCACAAGGCGCTGCGATCCGCGGGATCGTCGACACTGACGCGGTAGTTGGCCGGCTCGGAGATCCGCGTGACCGGTGTCTCGGGTCCAGGCAGATAATGCGCGTCGTACGCCGAGTAGCGGCCACCCTCGTGCACCACGTAGACGAGCACCATCGCCCGGAAGCGCAGGTGTTCCGCCGCCTCGAGCGCGGCGTCAGGACGTGGTTCGGCGATTCGACCGAGCACGGGAAGCGGGATCGTCGAGAACACCTGCTCCGCCCGCAGGGTCGCGCCGTCGGTGGTGCCGATGGTGACGCCTCCCGCGCCGGTCGACAGGCGCTCGGCCGCGACACCCAGGCGGATGCTCGCGCCGGCATCGGTAGCCGCCTCCGCGAGAGCTTCCACGATCTGGCCGAAGCCCCGGCGAGGATAGAAGAAGACCCGGCCCTGCCCCTTCGCCTCGGCACCGCCTCTCTGGCTCCGTCCAGACCGGCGCAGCATCCGCGCGGCGATCTTCCACGGCGTGTCCGCCGTCACCCTGCGGCGGGCCTGCTCCCCCGCGATCCGGTCGCCGGGCAGACCCCAGAGCTTGCGTGCGTACGGTGCGTAGAGCGCGTCGTACAACGCCGGACCGAGGCCGGCCCTCAACACGTCGGCGTAGGTGTCGGCCTGCGGCCGGCGTAGCGGCGCGGTCACCGCATCCCGCGCGACCCGGGCGAGCAGGCCGGGCGGGAGTGCCCTGACCAGTTCGGCGGCGCGCAGCGGGAAGCCCACCCACCGCTCGCCCACCCGGAGGCGGCCGTGGCGCGGTCGGGTCTGCAGGTCGGAGCCGAGGAGACCGTGCAGGTCGGCGAGCAGCTCGGGTGGCGTGGCCGGGTGCAGCCGGTGGCTGCCGTGGTCGACGCGGACACCGGCGACCTCGAAGCTCGCCGCCATGCCGCCGACGGAGGGCGCGCGTTCGAGGACGGTGACGCTCAGCCCTCGCCGCGCCGCGCGCCAGGCGGCCGCGAGCCCGGCCGGACCGGCGCCCAGCACCACGAGGTCGGCCGAAGCCGCGGAACTGTCTGCCACGCCAGCCATTCCTACACTGTGGACCGCCGGCGAGGTGGCGCGGGCCTCACCCCGCGGCCGAGACCTCGATGTCGCGGGCCTCGGCGTCAGGAGCGGCGAAGGCGAGCAGTCGCTCCCCCTCCTTGCCGAGGGCGGCCTGGTCGCGCTTCGCCAGGCGGACGAACGGATCGACTCGGAGCGTCACTTTCCTGCGCTGCTTGACGATCCGCCAGGTCCCGCGGACGAAACCGTCGACGAGAACGGTTCCGGGGAAGATCCCGTTGACGGTGTAGATGCGCGGCCAGTGTTCGTCGGCGATCACCCGGGTGCGGTCGGCATGGGCGAGCAACAGGTTGTCGAACTCCGCGACATACCGGACAGGGGCCGGCGTGTCCGGGTCGGGCCGCGGCGCGTCGGGCAGGTCGACCAGCTCGCGTCCCCGTTCGTCCCGGAACGTCCGCAGCTCCGGCCGGATACCGTCGACGACCTCGCCGAGCTTCGTGAGCCCTGACCACTTCGCGATGTCCGCGACGGTGGCCGGGCCGAATGCGGCGAGGTACCGCCGGACCAGCTCGGCGAGGGCCGGCTGAGGGTCCATCGGAGCGCCCAGCCAGGACTCCGCGGACGTGTGCCGCGCGAGTCCGCCGGCACCCCAGATCGCCCGTGGGGGTACCTGCACGAGGGGGACTTTGGCGCGGACGACCTGGGCGAGTGCCGAGGCGTCCCGGTCGGGCCATTGCTCCCGTAGCTGGGCGCCCAGCTCGGCGAAGGTGAGTGGCCGCTCGTCCACCAGCGCGCGGCCGGCCTTGGCGACCTCCTCGAGTTCCAGCCCGTCGAGGGACCGGCCGAACACGGCACTCAGGCCCCGCTCGGAGACGACCTGAACGAGCGGCCGCAGCAGCCGGCAGTCGCGCGCGGACACCAGGTGGATCGTCGAACGCATCAGCACGATGCGCACGACCTGCCGTGTCGTGAGCAGGTCCGCCAACTCCTCAGGCCGGAAGTCGACGAGCCGTGACCACAGCCCGTAGTACGGCGGGAACGGCGCCTGCGCCTGCAGGCCGGCCACGCGCTCCACCGCGTCGAGTGCGGGCAACCGCCACCGCTGGAGCAGCAGCTGCCGCTCGAGCGTGGTGCGGTTGAGCGCCCGCGTCGTGAGCACGTCGCTCATCGGTGCGACCGGAAGAAGGCGCGGACGTCTCCGGTAAGCAGGTCCGGCACCTCCATGGCCGCGAAGTGTCCGCCGGTGTCGAAGTCGCTCCAGTGCACGATCGTGTTGGTCTGCTCGGCGAACCGCCGGATGGCGATGTCCTCGGCGAACACCGCGACCCCGGTCGGAACGGCGGTCTTCGTGGGCCAGTTCTGGCTGCGCATGCTCTCAAGGTAGAGCCGCGCCGCCGAGCCCGCTGTCGCGGTGAGCCAGTAGAGCATGACGTTGGTGAGCAACCGGTCCCGGTCGATGGCCGCCTCGGGCAGGTCCTCGGCCGGATGCGTCCACTCCTTGAGCTTCTCGACGATCCACGCCAGCTGGCCGACCGGCGAGTCCGTGAGCCCGTACGCCAACGTCTGCGGGCGCGTCGCCTGGATCTGGAAGTACGCGTTGCCCTCGGACAGGAAGCGGTTCTTGCGTTCGATGCGTTCCTTCTCGACGTCGGTGAGCTCGGCGAGCACGGCGTCGTCGACCGGTCCGAACGGGATGAATCCGACGGTGGCGGCGTTGACGTGGACGCCCACGACCCGCTCACCGTCGACCCGCGCGAGGTCCGGTGCGATGAAGGCGCCGAAGTCGCCGCCTTGAGCGCCGTAGCGCTCGTAGCCGAGCCGGTGCATGAGCTCGGCGAACGCAACGGCCATGCGCCGGGAGTCCCAGCCGCCCTCGCGCGTCGGGCCGGAGAAGGCGAAGCCGGGCAGCGACGGGATCACCAGGTGGAACGCATCGGCCGGGTCGCCTCCGTGAGCGCGGGGGTCGGTGAGCGGGCCGATCACGTCGAGGAACTCCACCACCGACCCGGGCCAGCCGTGGCTGAGGATCAGCGGGAGCGCGTCCGGCTCGGGCGAACGCACGTGGAGGAAGTGGATCCTCTGACCGTCGATCTCGGTCGTGAACTGCGGGATCTCGTTCAGCTCCGCTTCGTGCTTGCGCCAGTCGTAGCTGGTCCGCCAGTGCTCCACGAGGTCCCTCAGATAGTCCAGGGATACGCCGTGGGTCCAGCCGACGCCGGGCAGCTCGTCCGGCCAGCGGGTGCGGGTGAGCCGGTCGGCGAGGTCGTCGAGGTCGACCTGCGCGATGTCGAGGTGGAACGGCCGGATCTGCGGACGGCGCCCGGGCGGGTTGGTGTTCGTCATGACAGTCACACTAGGAGCCAGTAAGGTCAGCTCTTGTCCTAACTCTTGGCGAGGATTCAGGGTATGCGGGAAACCTCTGGCCGGCTCCTCCAGCTGCTCTCGCTGCTGCAGAACCGGCGCGACTGGTCTGGCGCGGAGCTCGCCGAGCGGCTCGGCGTCACCGTGCGTACGGTCCGGCGCGACGTCGACCGCCTGCGGGCGCTGGGCTATCCCGTCCATGCGACCCGCGGAACCGCCGGCTACCGGCTGGGCGCGGGCGCCTCCCTGCCGCCGCTCCTGCTCGACGACGACGAGGCGGTCGCCGTGGCAGTGGGCCTGCGCACCGCCGCAGGTGGCACGGTCGCCGGCATCGAGGAGACGTCCGTGCGGGCACTCGCGAAGCTCGAGCAGGTCCTGCCGTCCCGGTTGCGCCACCGGATCAGCGCCCTGCAGGCGGTCACAGTTCCGATGGCCTCGGGTGCGGCGACCGTCGATCCGGGTGCGCTGACGCTCATCGCCACCTGCTGCCGCGACCACGACCGACTGCGCTTCGACTACCAGGCCCACGACCGGAGCTCGAGCGTGAGGACCGTCGAACCACACCGCCTGGTCCACACCGGGCGGCGGTGGTATCTCGTCGCCTACGACCTGGACCGACACGACTGGCGGACGTTCCGGGTCGACCGGATCACACCACGCGCGCCCACCGGTCCGCGCTTCGCGCCGCGCGAGCCGCCCGATCCCGACATCGCGGCGTACGCGTCCAGGGGTGTCTCGACCAGGACCTACCGGTACCAAGCCCGCTTCACGATGCATGCACCCGCCGAGGTGGTCGCCGACAGGGTGACGCCGACCTCGGGCGTCGTGGAGGCGGTCGACGCCGACACCTGCCTGCTCCACACCGGGTCCAACTCGCTCGAGGAGCTCGCGATCTACGTCGGAGTGCTGGGGTTCGACTTCCACGTGCACGAGCCTGCCGCACTCGCCCCGCACATCCGTACGCTCGCGGCGCGGTTCGGTCGCGCCGCTCAGTCCGCCCCTCAGCCGTCGCCGGACGACTCGGGGGCGAGGGCCGGCGCCGGCGATTCGGGCTGAGCACCATGCGCCTCCGCGGCGGTACGCCGCGCCGCCTCGTTCTCGCGCGTGTGTCCGGATCGGCCGCGTGGCTGCTCCCGCCGCTTCCCCACCCGTCGGTTCCCCACCTGCCGGTTCCCCACCTGCCGATTTCCCACCGGTTGCCGCAGAACCGGGTGCATCCGGTCGTTCAGCAGTCGATGGAACGTCGCACTGAACGCGGCGCCGATCAGGAGCGAGATCACGATGAGGTACAACCACAGCAGGACCGCGATAGGAGCTGCGAGCGGACCATAGATCGACGTACTGCCGATCGCGTGCGACAACGTCCAGCGCAGCGCGAAGCTCCCGGCGATCCAGAGCACCATCGCCACCACCGCACCACCGAAGTCCTGCAGCCACGGCGTCCGTTTCGGTACGGCCAGGTGGTAGAGCGTGGTGAGGAACACGCTCGAGGACACCAGCACGGCGGGCCAGTACGCGGTCGTCAGGAAGTCCAACCGTGCCGGAAGGAGGGCATCGACGAGGGACGGTCCGGCGAGGACGAGCGGGAGGACGACGATCGCCATTCCGAGGGCGACGACATACAGCGAGAACGACAGGACCCGGGTCTTGACGATTCCGCGCCGCCCGCCGAGGCCGTGCATGATCGCGATCGTGTCGATGAAGACGTTCAGCGCGCGCGAACCTGACCAGAGGGCGAGGACGAAGCCGACCGAGATGACATCGGCACGACCTTCGTCGAGAACGGCGTCGAGCGTCGGCACGATGACGCTCTGGACGCTCTGCTCGGTGAGGGCGCCTCGGGCGACCTCGACCAGCTCCGCCTTCACGAGTTCGACGGTGTCGGAGCCGAATCCGCCGACGACGTAGCCGATCGAGCCGGCCAGACCGAACACCAGCGGCGGCAGCGACAGGATCGCGAAGAACGCGCCCTCCGCCGCGAGGCCGGTCACGCGGTAGCGCACGCATGCGCCGACAGTTCCCCTGAGAAGTCGCCAGGCCAGCGAGCCACGAAATCCTCGCCGGGTCCGCTCCCCCTGCGCGCCAGCCACCGGCGCCCGCCCGCTCATGCGCATACCGTAGCCACATGGACGCGCAACACCCCGCAACCTCCGTGTCACCTCCCCGCCGGGTACGCCGAGAGAACGAGGAGACGCATGCCGTCACCAACCAGCCTCCGGTCCTGGACTACGACGCGTTCGGCTCGGACAGTGCCCTGAAGGAGGCGCTGAGGCGATGGGCGCCCGAACCGGAGTCCGGGTCCGCGTACTCCCGCCTCCGCGAGATCGGCACCGTGGCCGGGTCACCACAGGCGCGGGCCCTGGCGTTCGACGCGCACCGCCACCCACCCCGGCTCGTGACGCACGACCGGTACGGTCACCGGGTCGACGAGGTGGAGTTCCATCCGTCCTGGCATGAGTTGCTCGGGCGCGCCGTCGGGTGGGGGCTGCACGCGACACCGTGGACGTCGCGCGAGCCGTCTGCGCACCTCACCCGTTCCGCCGGTTTCTATCTCTGGAGTCAGGCGGAGGCGGGGAATGGCTGCCCGGTGTCGATGACCTACGCCGCCGTGCCCGCCCTCCAGGTCGACCCGGCGCTCGCCGCGGAGTGGGTGCCCCGGCTCGCGTCGACGACGTACGACCCCGGCCTGAAGACGGCAGCGGGCAAGGCCGGTTGCCTCGCCGGGATGGCCATGACCGAGAAGCAGGGCGGTTCGGACGTACGCGCGAACACGACCGTCGCGGAGCCACTCGGGTCGGCGGGCGAGTATCTCCTCACCGGACACAAGTGGTTCTGTTCGGCACCCATGAACGACGTCTTCCTGGTGCTGGCGCAGGCGCCCGGAGGGCTCACCTGTTTCGTCGTACCCCGGGTGTTGCCCGACGGCAGCCGCAACACATTCCGGCTGGTACGCCTGAAGGACAAGCTCGGCAACCGGTCCAACGCCTCCGCCGAGGTGGAGTTCGCGTCCACGTGGGCGCGGCGGCTCGGCGAGGAGGGACGCGGCGTCGCCACGATCATCCCGATGGTCGCGAGCACCCGGCTCGACTGCGTACTCGGTTCGGCCGCCCTCACGCGGCGTGCCGTGGTCGAGGCCGTCTGGCATGCGCGCCACCGCCGGGCGTTCGGGAAGGCTCTGGTCGACCAGCCGGCGATGGCGAACGTCCTCGCCGACCTCGCGGTCGAGCAGGAGGCCGCCACCCTGCTCGTGCTCCGGCTCGCGACGGCCGTCGACAGGGCCTCGGCCGACCCGGCGGCGCAGGCGTTCCTACGGATCGCCCTTCCAGCGGCGAAGTACCTCGTGTGCAAACGGACTCCGGCCGTGGTGGTGGAGGCGCTGGAGTGCCTGGGCGGGAACGGCTACGTCGAGGAGTCCGGCATGCCGTTGCTCTTTCGCGAGTCGCCACTGAACTCGATCTGGGAGGGGTCGGGGTCGGTGCAGGCACTCGACGTCCTCCGGGCGCTGCAACGCGAGCCCGCCGCCCTCGAAGCCTGGCTCGGCGAGGTTGCCTCCGCCCAGAGCGCCGATCCCCGCCTTGCCCGTGCTGTCGAGGACGTCCTGACGTCGCTGGCTGACCTCGACCAGGCGGAGTACCGCGCCCGTCGGCTGGCTGAACGCCTCGCCCAGGTTCTGCAAGGCGCCTTGCTCGTGGAGTACGCCCCGGCCGAAGTTGCGGACGCGTTCTGCGCCTCCCGGCTCAGCGGGGACGCTGGCGTGACGTTCGGCACCCTCCCCCGTGGCGTCGACACCGACGCCATCCTCCACCGCGCGGTGCCGGATTTCTGACTCGGTTCCGGCGTGGTGTGATCTTTCCCGCACATATACAGCGCCGTACCCTAAGCGCCATGCCCTCCACCAGGAGTCCACTTGGCGCTTCCCCCAGCTACTACGGCGGGGTGCGCACGGTCATCCCCCTGGTGCTCGCACTCACCTTCATGATCCCGATTGGCGTTCTCATCGGAGGTGCATTCGCAGCACATGAGACGTCGGCCGCTGCGATCTTCCTGGTCGGGGCGATCCTTTCCGCGATCGCCTATGCTCTTTTTCTCCCCGTCGTACGTCTGGGGTTCAAGGGCAGGCTCAAGAGCGCGGATTGTCGCAGGTACTGGCGCCTCCTGGCATTGCTCGCCATAGTCTGCGTTGCGTTCTCAATGCTTGTCTCTGCGACCACGGATAGGCCATCCCGAGCACTCGCCATGACGGCAATAGGGCTGCTCTGCTATGCCGGCGCATATCACTTGCGAAGGATCTATCGGGTACTTGAAACAGCAAATCCAGAGCCTGCGCCAAGAGAGAGGTAGGAATCTATGCAGGGTCCCATGGCGGGGCCACGTACCACCTGAACCCCATGCGACTTCACGCTGACCCCCAGTTTGTCAAGGCTTTCCAGGCAGTCCGCGACGAATTCCTGATAGATGCTCCAAGCCTCGTAAGTCCACGTTACGATCGAGGTCACGATCGCGGAAAGCATTGCCACGATGACTGCCGAACCCGCGCCAGCCGTCATCAGCGTTGCCCCACCACCAGCAATTGCGCCAGCAGTTGCTCCGACCACACTCGTGTTTGCAGCGTCTTCGATGCTCTCGTTCAGTGCTTCCTGGGCATCCGCCATCGCCCGGATTGCCGTGGCGACTGCTTCGCATCGACTTTCCAGCGCGTCGAAGCAGTCATCCACCTTGTTGTTGACGAAGCTGTCCAATGCCTCGGATGCCTCGTCCTGCCACTTCCTGCGAAGCTCATAAGCCGTCGGGGTTGTACCGCCAATACCGCTCCTGCTCAGGGCTCAGTGAGTCACTCATCACGATCAGCCCTCCTGGGCGGCCCCTCGTCGAGTGAGCGTCCGATCCGGTCGAACTCCTCCCTGCTCATCTCTTCGTCTTCCGCACTCCGTGCTGCCGCACGGTAGAGGACCTCCCGGAGTTCACTCATGGCCTCGGCACCATCACGAAGGAAGTCCCGGACTCCGCCCCGGATCCCGTCGTACTTCGCGACGACGTCCTCTTTGCCGCCACCGCTGTAGCCCCAGTCGGGTGCCGACAGGTAGCACGGCCCCTCGTCGAGTCGGCGGGCGAATCGCCAGAAGTCGGCACCGATGTCGAAGAAGCGGTCACCTGCCGCCCGGATTCGCCGGACGATCGATCTCGTTCATCGCCGCTCCTCTCCGCCTGCACCCGCTTACGGCAACCTTGCTCGAAGGACATCCATGCGTTGTCGCAGCCGATCGAGGTTCTCCTCTGCCACCTCCTCGATCGATCGCCCCCTGGTGAGTTCGGCGGCGAGATCGGTACGCCGCTGCACGATCGCCTCTTCACCTTCCCGCAGCGCGGCCTCGATGTTGCCCGCAAGCCGCGCCGGGTCGGTCTCGATGGCATAGCGGGTCCGGATCTCGAGCGAGAGCAGAACACCGTCACCGTTGAACTCGGCGGCGACGGCACCTCGTTCGCGCTCCACGCGGAGCGACTCCGAGGACAGCCTCGCGAGGATGTCCCGCGCCCCCGGGATCGTCGTCACCAAGCCGCGGAGCGCCGCGGCGACCTCGGACCCAGCGGCCTCGCTGAAGCCGGCGTCGGAGTAGGCCACCTGCTCGGCATGCGCCGCCTCGTCACGGGCGGCACGGTAGAGCGCCGCGACCTCCCGGTCCAGCACCTGGGCCTGCAGGACCCGCTGCCACCGCGGGTCGACTTCGACGTGCTTGATCCGGCCGACACCGTCGACGCTCAACTGGATCACCTTGCGTCGGTCCTCGACGGTGTGGCTCCGCGAGACAATCTGGTCGCGGACACGCTGCACGCGCCCATCCAAGGCGACGAACCCGAGCGCGAGATCGTCCGGTCCCGCCCCCATGGCGAAGCCATCCAGACTCACACGTGACCCCCGAGTAGTGCCTGACCTGCGCCGCGCTGGTGGCGAGCACCGTAACGGCTGGACATCGAATCATGTCAAGGTCTGGGGAGCACCTGCCAGCCCACGGGCCCGGCCCTCTGCACTAGGCTCGTGGTTACCGCGACTGGCGCAGGCAAGGTGGAATCGACCACCGGGGAGCGGCGTACGGGCTGCCGTACGACAGACACCGTCCCGTACGACCGAGCACGGGCACCGCGCGCCTGGGTGCCTGGGTCTGAGGGCGTGTCCCTGAACCACAGGGCACGCACGACCAGGCGGTCACCGAGTGACCGTCACCACCGCTGACCCAGGAGGAGCAATGACGCAGCGTACTGGTCTCGACCTCGCCGCCAGGCTGGCCGACGCCGACCCCGAGATCGCCCGGCTCATCGAGGCCGAGGGCCGTCGGCAGTTCGAGAAGATCCGACTGATCCCGAGCGAGAACTACGTGTCCCAGGCCGTCCTCGAGGCGACCGGCACGGTCCTCACCAACAAGTACTCCGAGGGCTACGCCCACAAGCGCTACTACGAAGGCCAGCAGATCATCGACGAGGTGGAGGAGCTGGCCGTCGCCCGCGCCAAGGAGCTCTTCGGCGTCGAGCACGCCAACGTCCAGCCCTACTCCGGCTCGCCGGCCAACCTCGCGATCTACCTCGCGTTCATGCAGCCGGGCGACACGTTCCTCTCCCTCGAGCTAGCGCACGGCGGTCACCTCACCCACGGCTCCCCGGTTTCTGCGACGGGCACCTGGTTCAAGCCGGTCCACTACGGCGTCGACAAGGAGACCGGCCGTGTCGACATGGACCACGTACGCGACCTCGCCCACAAGGAGCAGCCGAAGCTGATCTTCTGCGGAGGGACGGCGATCCCACGGCTGATCGACTTCGAGGCATTCGCGGCGATCGCCCGCGAGGTCGGCGCCATGCTCGTGGCCGACATCGCGCACATCGCCGGCCTGGTGGCAGGTGGCGTCCATCCCACGCCGGTCGGCCACGCCGACGTGATCTCGACGACCACCCACAAGACGCTCCGCGGTCCGCGTGGGGCGATGCTCATGACCACCGAGGAGTATGCGAAGCCCATCGACAAGGCGGTGTTCCCCGGTCTGCAGGGTGGGCCGCACAACCACACCACGGCAGCGATCGCGGTCGCGCTCCGCGAGGCCGCGACCGGTGAGTTCCAGGCGTACGCCAGTCAGATCGTGGCCAACGGGGCGGCGCTCGCCGACGCGCTCACAGCACGCGGCTTCGATCTCATTTCGGGCGGCACTGACAACCACCTGATCCTCATCGACCTCACGAACAAGGACGTCGGCGGCAAGCCGGCCGCGAAGGCGCTGGACCGGGCCGGCATCGAGCTCAACTTCAACACCGTGCCGTTCGACCCACGCAAGCCCTGGGCGCCGTCGGGGATCCGGATCGGCACTCCGGCGATCACCACCCGCGGCATGGCGCCCGAGCACATGCCCCAGATCGCGGCCTGGATGGACGAGGCCGTGGAGGCGGGCAAGAAGGACGATGGGGAGGCGCTCGACCGGATCGCGGCGGACGTCCGCGACTTCACCAAGGCGTTCCCCATCCCGGGCTGGCCGGCCAGCTGACTCTGGTCAGAGACAGCAGGGAGCCCCGCTGACGAGCGTTCGCCAGCGGGGTTCCTCCAGTCCTTGTGGGCGGCGCGGTCAGGCGCCGATGACCTGCGGATCCAGCATCACGGGGAACGGCACAGTCGCCTCCCACACCTGTCCGACCTCCACCTTGGTCACCAGACCGTACTCGCCCGGTCGCACGATCTTGCCCACCTTGATCGAGCCGTCCCTAGCCACGCGCCAGTAGGCGGGAATGCCGGCCCGGGCGTACTTGATCGCCTTGCTGCCATCGTCAAGGTCCTGCGTCGAATCGGACGCGACCTCAACAACCAGGCCGACAGCTGATGGGTCCTGCCACACCAGGTCGAGATCCGCCCCAGGACGGAGAGCCGCACCGTCAGCGATGAAGTTGCCACCCGGCACCCGAAGCCCCACCTCGTGGAGTACCCGCCAACCGGCCGGCGCCGCCGCGCGAAGGACGGCGAGGATGTTTCCGACGATGCTCTGATGCCGGCTAGTGGGCGGTGGGGACACGACAAGGCTCCCGTCGATGATCTCGTACCGGTGCCCATCGTCGGGGAGAGCGGCGAGATCGTCTTCGGTCCAGAAGTCTGGCCATGAGTCCACAGCGAACGCCGGCTGGGTCACGGGGCACCCCCTCTCCATGAACGCGAGTCTAAGCCTGGGAATGGCCACCGACACTCCCACCGGATCGCGCACCTCACCCGTGGTTTGTCCCGGTTCCGCCGGTTCCTGACGTGCCGTGACAGGCGGTAGGCACAAAGCCCGCAGGACCTACAGCTTCGGCGCACTCGATGCGTCCTCTGGCGGACCGGAGAGGTGGCGGCTGAGGAAGTCGAGCTGGCGCGCCATCTGCTTGATCTGCTCCTCGACGACGACACTCATGTGACCGGCCTCGAACCTGTAGTCCTCGTACGGCGTTCCCAGCTCGGCGAGGCGGGCGAGGTAGTTGTCGACCGAGCGGATCGGGCAGCGCGGGTCGTTGGTGCTGGCGATGACGAGAAGCGGCGCCTTCACCCGGTCGGTGTACGTGATCGGGTTCGATCGCGCCCACTTGTCCGGGATCTGCTCAGGTGAGCCGCCGAACAATGACCGGTCGTATTCGCGGACCGGTTCCATTTCGTCCTCGTAGAGCGCGACGAGGTCCCCGATGGGGACGTCGGCGATCCCGGCGGCCCAGCGGTCGGCTTGCGTGCCGAGCGCAAGCAGCGTGAGGTAGCCGCCCCACGACTTGCCGGTGATCACGCACCGGTCGGGATCACTGAGTCCCGTGTCTACCGCCCAGTCGCGCACTGCGGCGACGTCCTCGAGTTCGACCAGGCCGGGCGCCGGTCGCAGCGCGTCGCGCCAGGCCGCGCCGTATCCGGACGAGCCACGATAGTTGACGTGGACGACGCGGAAGCCGGCGTCGACGAACGCGGCCCGGATGGGGAAGAAGCTGTCGGTCATCTCGCCGCCAGGCCCGCCGTGGAGCCAGAACACCGTGGGCATCGGACCGCTCGCGGCCGGAGGGCTGGCCACCAGTGCGTGGATCCGTCCGCCCGGGCCGTCGACCCAGGCATCGTCGAGGGCTGCGGACGGCGGTGCCGGTTCCACCACCTCCAGCACCGGTGACCCGGACTCGGTCAGGATGGCGGACGGCCGGTCCCCCGCCGACCACTGATACTCCACCGTGCCATCCGGTCGTACGCCATGTCCCCAGACGACGCCGCACGCGGTCTCCACCCGTGCGAGGCTCTCGGCCTCCAGGTCGTACCGGTAGAGCTCATCGCGCGCGTGCCAGTGGCGTCGGATCAGCAGAGCCGATCCGTCCGGGTACCAGGAGGCGGACAGTTCACCGGGCAGATCGATGTGCGGCTGGACGAAAGTATCGGCGGCGAGGTCCCAGATCATCGGCTCGGAGCGGCCGGATCGCTCGTGATGGAGGAGGAGTCGGGAGTCCTCGGGGCACGGAGCGAAAGCCACCGCGTGCAGAGTACGGCCGATACCGTCCCACAGCTCGCCCGCGATCGCACCGACGACGGTCCCGCACCCGGTTCGCAGGACACGGATTGCCGGATAGTCCGCGTCACCGTGCTCGGAGTGCTCGATCGCCAGCAGAGTCTCGTCGTAGGACATGGCCGAGACCTGCGCGTGGCGGGCCGACTCGTACAACGTGGTCGTGGCCGCGCTGTCGAACCGGTGGAGGTGGAGTCGCACGCCGCCACGCTCGGACATTCCAACCGCCGCCACCCGGTGACCGAGCGCCAGGCCGACCGGGTAGCCCGGCGCCAGGTCCGGAACCGCGATCTCGGCTTTGCCGCCCGCCGCGCCGGAGACGTCGAACGCCTGTCGCACCCACCGGCCACGCTCGTCATGGGCGGTGTCGTCGAACCACCAGACCGACTCACCGTCCGGATGGATCACGCCCCACGTGGTTCCCTCCGGTCGCGACGTCAACTGGACGTGCCGGGCCTCCTGGCGGTCCCATCCGTACAGCTCGGCGGTACCGCTGCGGTTGGAGGTGTAGAGGCACCGATGCGGGGCGTCACGTGCCCACCGTGGAAAGCTGATGTCGGTCGCCCTGAATCGTCGAACCCACGCTGGCTGAGTCATCGGGCGATCTTGCCAGAGGCCAGCTCCGGCACCCAGCAGTCGGCGACAGAGTGCCGCGAAGCGGGACGAAATCCCTGGGCCGAGGCTGATCAGGGCAACCAGAATCCCTACAAGAATAGTCGGACTTCGAGACGGACGTCTCGCATCGCGGACGATTCAGTTGCCAGTCGGGCCTCATTCACGCAGGCTGATGACCATGATGATGCCCGTAACCCCGCTCCTCGTGGGACGGCGTCACCTCGATTTCGGCCGCATGCGCAGCATGCTGTGTCTCTCGGCGCGCTGAGGCGCCCCACCCTCCCCTGACAGCGGGACCCGGGCGCTCGGTTGCGCCGGCTTCCTCGACTTCGCCGCTCGGCACGGTGGCGTTGACCATCCTGTGCCCTGACCGAGGACCAAACCCTCCATGACATCCACGTCGTCTGCCGCCCGGCCGCGGCCCGCCGCCAACCGTCCCCCACGCCGCAAGCGCGGCGAAGGACAGTGGGCGTTGGGCTACCGCGAGCCGCTCAACAAGAACGAGCAGGCCAAGAAGGACGACGACCCGCTGAACGTCCGTGCCCGGATCGAGAACATCTACGCCCACCGCGGCTTCGACTCGATCGACCCGTCCGACCTGCGCGGTCGCTTCCGCTGGTGGGGCCTCTACACCCAGCGCAAGCCCGGAATGAGCGGGGAGCACACCTCGATCCTCGACACCGAGGAGCTCGAGGACTCCTACTTCATGCTGCGCGTCCGCATCGACGGTGGTCAGCTCACGGTCGCGCAGCTGCGCACCATCGCCGACATCTCCACGACGTACGCCCGCGACTCGGCCGACGTCACCGACCGGCAGAACATCCAGCTGCACTGGATCCGCATCGAGGACATGCCGACGATCTGGGAACGCCTGGAGGCCGTCGGCCTGCAGACCCAGGAAGCGTGCGGCGACTGCCCTCGGGTCATCATCGGCAGCCCGGTCGCGGGAGTCGCCGCCGACGAGATCATCGACCCGACACCGGCCATCCACGAGATCGCCACCAGCTACATCGGCAGCAAGGAGTTCTCCAACCTGCCGAGGAAGTACAAGACCGCCCTCACCGGCCACCCGAGCCAGGACGTCGCGCCGGAGACCAACGACATCGCGTTCGTCGGCGTCGTCCACCCCGACCACGGTCCTGGCTTCGACCTGTGGGTCGGCGGGGGCCTGTCCACCAACCCGATGCTCACCCAGCGGCTCGGCACCTGGATCCCCCTCGACGAGGTCGCCGAGGCGTGGTGGGGCGTCACGAGCATCTTCCGCGACTACGGCTACCGGAGGCTGCGGCACCGCGCGCGGCTCAAGTTCCTCGTCGCCGACTGGGGGGCCGAAAAGTTCCGCGACGTGCTGGAGAACGAGTATCTCAAGCGCAAGCTGGTCGACGGTCCCGCGCCCGAGCCTCCCGCGGTTCCCGGCGACCACATCGGGGTCCACCGCCAGAAGGACGGCCGCTACTACGTCGGCGTCGCGCCGGTCGCCGGCCGGGTGTCGGGGAGCCAGCTCGGAAAGTTCGCCGACATCGCCGCGGCACACGGCTCGGATCGCATCCGTACCACACCGCTGCAGAAGCTGCTCGTGCTCGACGTCGAGGAGGACCAGGTCGAGCACCTGGTGGGCGCACTCGCCGACATCGGCCTGCAGGCACGCCCGTCCGGATGGCGCCGGCACACCATGGCCTGTACCGGGATCGAGTACTGCAAGCTCGCCATCGTCGAGACCAAGGCTCGCGCGGCCGCGTTGATCGATGAGCTGGAGCGGCGCATCCCCGAGCTCGACGTCCCGATCACCGTCAACCTCAACGGCTGCCCCAACTCCTGCGCCAGGATCCAGGTCGCCGACATCGGTCTCAAGGGCCAGAGCGTGCTCGACAATGCCGGGCAGCAGGTGGAGGGTTTCCAGGTCCACCTCGGTGGTGGGCTCGGGCTCGACGCCGGCTTCGGGCGCAAACTCCGCCGCCACAAGGTCACCGCCGACGAGTTGCCGGACTACGTCGAGCGGGTCGTCCGCCACTACCTCGACCAGCGTGAGCAGGGCGAGCGCTTCGCCCAGTGGGTGACCCGGGCGCCAGAGGAGGCCCTCACATGAGCGAGCGCGCGACCCCGTTCTACTGCCCGTACTGCGGCGAGGAGGACCTCCGTCCCGCCGAGGACAGCCACGGCGCGTGGGAGTGCCGCGGCTGCACCCGTGCCTTCTCCCTGAAGTTCATCGGACTGGTGGTGCGTTCATGAGTCTTACTGCCGCTTTGCCTCAGCAGTCGGGGGCGTCCGGGCGTGACGCCGCGGAACTCGAGGCGCTCGCCACCCAGGCGGGCCGCGACCTCGAGCACGCGACCGCAACCGAGATCATCCAGTGGGCGGTGGACACGTTCGGTGAACGGTTCTGCATCACGTCGTCGATGCAGGAGACGGCGCTGTCGCATCTCGCCTCGACGGTCCAGCCAGGCATCGACGTGGTGTTCCTCGACACCGGCTACCACTTCGCGGAGACCGTCGGCACCGCCGACGCCGCCTCGGTGACCATCCCGATCAACCTCGTCACCGTCCGGCCGCGGCAGACGGTGGCCGAGCAGGACGCCACGCTCGGAGCCGACCTGTACGCAAGGAACCCGGACCTGTGCTGCCAGCTCCGCAAGGTCGCACCGCTGGAGCGGGCGTTGCAGGCCTACGACGCCTGGGCGACCGGAATCCGGCGCGACGAGGGACCGGACCGGGCGAACACACCCGTGGTCGCATGGGACGCCCGGCGCGGCAAGGTCAAGATCGCGCCCTTCGCCCGGTGGACCCAGGATGACCTCGACAGCTACATCGTCGACAATGGCGTGATGACCAACCCGCTCCTCCACGACGGCTACCCGTCCATCGGCTGCTGGCCGTGCACGCGGCGGGTGGCGCCCGGAGAGGACCCGCGGAGCGGGCGGTGGGCGGGGCTGTCCAAGACCGAGTGCGGCATCCACACATGAGCCCGCGCTATCCCCTGATGCTGGACCTGTCCGGACGCCGGGCGGTCGTCGTCGGGGGCGGCCCGGTCGCCGCGCGCCGGGTCCGTGGTCTGCTGGACGCCGACGCCGAGGTCGTGGTGGTCGCCCCGGAGTTGTGCGAGGACCTCGCGGTCATGACCGGTGATGCGCAGGTCACCTGGATTCCTCGGGAGTACGCCCCCGGCGACCTCGGCGGAGCATGGGTCGTGCAGACCGCCACCGGTGACGTGTCGACCGACGCGCGGGTCGCTGCCGAGGCCGAGGCGTCCGGCATCTGGTGCGTACGCGCCTCCGACGCCACCCACTCGCCCGCCTGGACGCCGGCCACGGCACGGGTCGACGACGTGACCGTCGCCGTCTCCGCCGGACGCGACCCGCGGCGGGCGCGGGCCATCAAGGACCGGATCGCCACCCAGCTCGAGACCGGCGAACTGCCAGTACGCAGGTTCCGCCGTCCCCGCAACGGCCACGTCGCCCTGGTCGGCGGCGGGCCCGGCGATCCCGGACTCATCACCGCCCGTGGTCGACGGCTGTTGGCCGACGCCGACGTCGTGGTCGTCGACCGACTGGCTCCGCGTGCCCTGCTCGCCGAACTCGACCCGGGCGTCGAGGTGGTCGAGGCCGGCAAGGGCCCGCAGGCCCACACCATGACCCAGATGGAGATCAACGACCTTCTCGTCGAGCGTGCCCGCGCCGGGCAGCAGGTCGTACGCCTGAAGGGCGGCGACCCGTTCGTCTTCGGCCGTGGCGGCGAGGAGGCGCTCGCCTGCGCCGAGGCCGGCGTTCCCTGCGAGGTCGTCCCGGGCGTGACCAGCGCAGTCGCCGTGCCGGAGGTGGCCGGAATTCCGGTGACCCACCGCGGCGTCGCCCGGCAGTTCACGGTGGTGTCGGCGCACACGTCGCGGCGCGGCGAGGAGCCCGACTGGGAAGGCCTTGCCGGCCTGGAAGGCACGCTCGTCTTCCTCATGGGGGTGAGCCAGCTCGGCGAGATCGTCGACGGCCTCCTCTCACACGGACGGTCGCCCGACACGCCGGTCGCTCTCGTCGAGCGCGGCACCCTGCCGGAGCAGCGTCTGACGCCGGGCACACTGGCTACGATCGTCGAAATCGCCGCCGCCCAGGACGTCCGCTACCCCGCCGTCATCGACGTGGGCGCGGTCGTCA
>NZ_JBEFTW010000049.1:0-45990 GCF_040196095.1 Actinopolymorpha sp. B17G11 | reverse complement strand
CATGGCCGGCCGCACACCACTACAAGTCAAGAAACACCTACGGCGCCGGATCCGACAGACTGCAGCCTGACAACCAACCAAGCGTCTCAGAGACGCCGACCTGTCACCCCAACCCGTGATCCGGAAGCCCTAGGAGAGCCGTGGCCGGAGCACCGCGGGCCAGCCTCAGAGGACCCGCGGCGTTCGGCCACATGTGGCCGGACTCTGTCCGGTCCGATGGTGACGATCTCGACCGGGCAGGATTTTGCGTTAGCCTCGCTGGCTCGGAGCGACATGCTCAACTCCTCGGGGGCCGGGAGGCGATCATCATTTCCGAGGGCCGTGGCAGGCCGATCTTCATTCTGGGGTGCCCGCGGTCGGGGACCACGCTGCTCAGCCTGATGCTGCACCAGCATCCGCGGATCGCCATCCCCCCGGAGAACCGGTTCCTGATGCCCGTCTACCTCAAACGGGAGCGCTTCGGCGACCTGGCCGTCGAGGCGAACCGGCGGGCGCTCGCCGAGATGATTGTCACCTCGAAGTGGTTCGGCGATCTGGGCCTCGACCCGAGCACGATCACGGACCGGATCGTCGACGAGGCGTGGACCGTCGGATCCGCTGTCGGGCTGGTGCTCCGCGCCTACTCCGACCGCTTCGGCAAGCTCCGTTGGGGAGACAAGCGACCCTATTACCGGACGGCGATCTGGCTCATCCGGCGGATGTTCCCCAACGCCCAGTTCGTGCACATCATCCGGGACGGGCGCGACTGCGTTGCCTCGATGAAGTCTGTGCCCCCGTGGGACGAGCTCGGATTCAGCGCCCGGGTCCGCGCGTGGACGGAGGCGATCGACCGCGGCAATCGGGCGCGCGACGACCTACCCGCCGACACCTACCACGAGATCCAGTACGAAATGCTGGTCGCCGATCCGGAGAAACACCTGAGCACGCTGTCCGAGTTTCTCGGCGAACCGTACGACGAGGCGATGCTCAGCCCTGAGCGGCTCGCGGACACGTTCGTACCAGAGCACCAGACCTGGCACGTCCGGACCCGACAGGAGGTCTCGACGCGTTCGGTCGGGAGTTTCCGGGACCGGCTGGAGCCATGGCAGCTTCGCGTCTGCGAGGCCGTGATGGGCGAGCGCTTGAGGGAGTACGGCTACGAGCTGACCGGGGCAGGGCCACCGGCGCCGGAAGAACTCGAGGACTTCTTCACGTACACGCGGAAGCAGGCTCGCCGGGTGCGTCGGCGGAGACGGCGGGACCGTACGGTCAGCTACCCCTGGCCGGTGGCGGACATGTCGGTGCGCGAGGCCCAGCTGCACCGCCAGGCATCGGCGTTGAGGAACGAGGTCGCGAGCCTTGTCAGCCAGCGTGACGATCTGCAGAAGCGGCTCACGAAGGTCACCGAGTCGCGATCGTGGCAGTTGACCGCCCCACTCCGCGCAGCGCACCCCAAGCGGCTCACGTCGGCTGCACGGAACCGACGCCCCTGGGGCAGTGGAGGCAGCACCGGACCGCGGTAGCCCATCCAGCCGGGTGGTGATCGGCGACTTCGTGGCACGGGACTCGGCGGAGGTTGCTCCAGGTCGGTCGGCCCCGTCGCGCGCATGGCCTAACCTCGACCTTGGCGGTGGCCCTTCGGCGAGGCCGTTGGGTCCACCACGGCGACAGGAGCGGCTTGCGATGGCACCTACGGGCGATGCGCGCCAGTGGTTGGCGGGTGGGGTGGGAGACCTCCGCGCGTCCGACGCCGACCGCGAACGTACGGCCGACATGCTGCGCCACGCCGTTGCCGAAGGGCGCCTCGACATCATCGAGCTCGAAGAGCGGCTCGAACGGACATTCGCGGCAAAGACGTACGGCGAACTGGCGCTGGTGACGACCGACCTCCCGATCGGTGAGCCCGGCGTCGCCGCGGACACCAGGCGCGCCGGGCGTGGGCGGCAGCGTCCCGCTGTGGCTGGCGTCCCGGGCCCGCTGACCGTGCCCGGTCCACCCGAGATCACCGCCATCCTGAAGGACGAGAAACTCGGCGGACGTTGGCTGGTCCCACCGCGGGTCACCATCCGCGCCCTGCTCGGCAAGGTCACCCTCGACTTCACCGACGCGGTGATCCCGCACGAGGTGGTGCTGGACGTGGCGATGGGTCTCGCCCAGCTCACGCTCATCGTGCCGGACGACATCGCGGTGGAGTTCGAACGAGGTACGCAGGTCATGGTGAGCCGCAAGGACCGGAGTCGCGGACAACCCGCGCCCGGGACCCCGCGCATCCGCGTGCGCGGGCTCGTCGTTGCCGCTGAGCTGCTCGCACGCCCGCCGAAGCGCCGCTGGTTCCGGCGTTGACGGGGCGCCCGCGCGAACCGACCGACGCGTGAGGTGCCGCCCGACCGCGGGAAATGCCCGCCGACCGGGTGAGGTGCCGCCCGAGCGCGGGGCGATCGGCGCCCTGCCGCCGTTGGCTCAGGTGGCGCGTTCGAAGTCGATCGAGGCGTACGCCCGGAGCTTGCCCAGCGCGTGTTCGGAGATGATCGAGCGGATCGTGCCGCTGCGGGACCGCATCACCAGCGAGTGCGTGGCCGCACCGTCGCCTCGGTACCGGACACCCCGGAGCAGTTCGCCGTCGGTGATCCCCGTCGCCACGAAGAACACATCGTCGCCCTGGACCAGATCATCGGTCGTGAGTACCCGTCCGATGTCGTGACCCGCGTCGATGGCCCTCTGTCGTTCGGCGTCGTCGCGTGGCCACAGCCGACCCTGGATCATGCCGCCGACGCACTTCATCGCGCACGCGGCGATGATCCCTTCTGGCGTTCCACCGATCCCGACCAGGAGGTCGACGCCGGTGTCCGGCCGGGCCGCGGTGATCGCCCCCGCCACGTCGCCGTCGGTGATGAACTTGATCCGCGCCCCGGTCTCCCGGATCTCGCGTACCAGCTGCTCGTGCCGGGGCCGGTCGAGGATCACGACCGTCACGTCGTCCGGTTCGGCACGTTTGGCCCGCGCGACCCGCCGGATGTTCTCGGCCACCGGCGCGGTGATGTCGATGGCGTCGGCGGCTTCGGGCCCGGTGACGAGCTTCTCCATGTAGAAGACGGCGGACGGGTCGTACATCGCGCCGCGGGGAGCGACGGCGAGCACCGACACGGCGTTGCTCATGCCCTTGGCGGTGAGTGTCGTGCCGTCGATCGGGTCCACCGCGACGTCGCAGTCGGGGCCGTCGCCGGAACCGACCTGCTCGCCGTTGTAGAGCATCGGCGCGTTGTCCTTCTCACCTTCGCCGATGACGACCGTGCCGTTCATGCTCACCGAGGCGATGAGGGTACGCATGGCATTGACGGCTGCCTGGTCGGCGCCGTTCTTCTCGCCCCGCCCCACCCAGCGTCCGGCGGCCATTGCAGCGGCCTCGGTCACCCGGACCAGTTCGAGGGCGAGGTTGCGGTCCGGTGCGTCGGCTTCGGTCCGCAGCGGGGGTGGAACGACGTCTTCCAGAGTCGGGTCCGACATCTCACATGCCCCCTGCGTGTTGTCCTGCTCAGTCGTTGCTGACCGGTCGTTGCTGCCCGGTCCAGGCTGCCCGGTCGTCGAGCTCAGTCGTCGTGCTCAGTCGTCGTGCTCAGTTGTCGCTGTCGAGGTCCTCGGCCTCGTCAGCCGGTGTGCCTGTCTGGGCAGCCGCCAGCCGGGCGCGCGCACCGTCAAGCCAGCCTTGACAACTGGTCGCGAGCTCTTCGCCCCGCTCCCACAGCCGGAGGGACTCCTCCAGGGTGGTCCCGCCTGTCTCGAGTTGGCGTACGACCTCGATGAGTTCGTCGCGCGCCTGTTCGTAGGACAGGGCCGTGGGGGGTTGGGTCGACTCGCTCACGACTCGAACCCTATCCTCTGCGTCCTTCACCTGAGGGTTTCCCACGATCGCGTACTTCCACGCCGAACCGGCCGGCCGCGACCCTGGCGTCGAGCGGCTCGCCGACGGAGACCTGGTCCGGGTCTCGCACCACCGCGCCGTCAGACTTCTGCAGGACGGCGTAGCCGCGTTCCAGGGTCGCCTTGGGGGAGAGTGCGCGAACCCGGGCAAGCTGGTGGCTGAGGTTGTCCTGTGCCCGGTCGAGCAACTGGACCGTGCACCGCCGGGAGCGGTCGCGAAGCGCCCGGATCTCGTCCTCCCGGCGGCCGATGTCGTGGCCTGGATCACGCAACGCCGAGCGGGTACGCAGGCTGTGCAGGAACGCCTGCTCCCGGTCCAGGCGGTGCTCGACAATCTGCCGTGCCCGCGCCTGCAGGTCCCGGATCCGGGCGGCCTCCTCGCTCACCGCGGGCACGATCCGGCGGGCGGCATCGGTCGGCGTCGACGCGCGGACGTCGGCCACGAGGTCGGACAGCGGCGTGTCCTGCTCGTGCCCGATCGCGCTCACCACCGGCGTACGACACAGGGCGACCGCCCGGATCAGGCCCTCGTCGGAGAACGGCAGCAGGTCCTCGACGGACCCGCCGCCGCGGGCCAGGACGATCACGTCGACCTGGGGGTCGGTGTCGAGCCGGCGCAACGCCTCGATCACCTGGCCGGCCGCCTGGTTGCCCTGGACGGCGACGTTCTCGATCCGGAACTCCGCGGCTGGCCACCGGCGCCGGGTGTTCTCCAGGACGTCGTGTTCGGCGGCGGAGCCCCGCCCGCAGACCAGGCCGATCCGCCCCGGCAGGAAGGGCAGCCGGCGCTTGCGCTCCGGTGCGAACAGGCCTTCGGCGGCGAGCAGGCGCTTCAGGCGTTCGAGCCGGGCGAGCAGCTCGCCCAACCCCACCGGCCGGATGTCGGACGCGGCGAGGGAGAGGGTGCCGCGCGGGATGTAGTAGGCCGGCCTGGCGTGGACGACCACCCGCGCCCCCTCGGTCACCGGCGGGTCGACCACATCGAACACCACCCGGGGACAGGTCACCTGGACGGAGATGTCGGCCGCCGGGTCGCGGAGAGTGAGGAAGACCGTCGATGTGCCCGGCCGGCGGGACAGCTGCGCGACCTGGCCTTCGACCCACACCGCACCGAGCCGCCCGATCCACTGGCCGATGAGGTTGGCGATCTGGCGGACCGGAGCGGGTTGCTCAGCTGAGGTCTGGAGGGCCATGTCCGCTCAGCGTAGTGTCGCGGCCCATGACCGCTCTGTCCCTCCTGCCACAGCCGCGACCCGTGACTTCGTGACGATCGCCACACGTCGGCGGCCACTCGTCGTACGGCCGGTCGCCGAGCCAGGTCCGGCACCTACGATGAAGGGCATGACGTCGACCGAGCGCCGTGTCCTGCTCGCCGCCCCCCGTGGCTACTGCGCCGGGGTCGACCGGGCGGTGATCACGGTCGAGAAGGCCCTCGAGCACTATGGCCCGCCGATCTACGTACGCAAGCAGATCGTCCACAACAAGCATGTCGTCGACACCCTGGAGGCGCGCGGCGCGATCTTCGTCGAGGAGCTCGACGAGGTCCCCGAAGGCGCGACCGTGGTCTTCTCCGCACACGGCGTCGCGCCATCCGTCCACACCGAGGCGCGGGACCGGTCCCTCAAGAGCATCGACGCCACCTGCCCGCTCGTCACGAAGGTGCACCAGGAGGCCAAGCGCTTCGCCGGCGACGGCCGCGACATCCTGCTGATCGGCCACGCCGGGCACGAGGAGGTCGAGGGAACCGCCGGTGAGGCGCCCGACCACATCCAACTGGTCGAAGGACCGGACGATGTCGACCGGATCGAGGTTCGCGACCCGTCGCGGGTCTCCTGGCTGTCGCAGACCACGCTGTCGGTCGACGAGACGATGCAGACGGTCGAACGGCTCCGTGAGAAGTTCCCGCAGCTGATGGATCCGCCGAGCGACGACATCTGCTACGCCACGCAGAACCGCCAACAGGCGGTGAAGGAGATCGCGCACGCCGCCGACCTGATGATCGTCGTGGGCTCGGCCAATTCCTCGAACTCCGTACGCCTGGTCGAGGTGGCTCTCGAAGCCGGAGCGCGCGCGGCCTACCGCGTCGACAATTCGTCCGAGGTCGACGAAGCCTGGCTCGACGGGGTCGCCGTCGTCGGCGTGACCAGCGGTGCGTCCGTGCCGGACTCGCTCGTGAAGGGCGTCCTCGACCTGCTGCGGGAGCGCGGCTTCCCGGCGGCCGAAGAGGTCAGAACGGCGGACGAGAGTCTGATCTTCGCGCTGCCACCTGAGCTGCGGAGGGACCTCCGAAACTCTCGTCCACGCTGAGGTCGGAGGACCTGGAGCGCCCGACCGCCACCCGCAGCGCGATGGTGCCGAGGGTGAGCGACGACGCCGCGACCAGCGTCCACGACTCGGTAGCCAGCCCGGAGAGTACCGCGACGACCGGCGATGACGTGCCGCCAAGCCGCTCCGGTGACGTGACACCGATCCCTGCGAATGTGGCAAGTGCGGCCAACGGGGGCAGGACGCCGGCGGTGAAGATGTCGGACCGCCGGATCCCAGCGGCCACCCCGAACGACGTGAGGACGAAGCCCAGGCTGAACAGCACGCCGAGGTGGCCGGTGAGGTACAGGTCCAGGAACGCTGCTCCGAGCCCGCCGAGGATGGCGACCGGCACCGCGAGGAAGGCCGGGAGACCTACCGGCCGGGTACGGCGTACCCGGTGACCGGACCGCTTGGCGCGTCCCGAGCGGGCCGAGCGGGCCGTGCCGGGGGTGCTCGAGCCGGCCGAACGCGCCGCCTCTCCGCCGGTGAAGCGGACGCCGAGACCACGGGCGGCGGACTCCCGCTCGTCACCGAGGTCGGTGAGCGCGATGGGTTCGCTCGGACCGGTGGACAGGTCCGCCCTGAGTTCGACCATCGGGCTGGACATCGGCCGGCCGAGTGCGGTGGCGGTCAGGTCCCTGCCCGCGGCCCGTCGACGCGGCCGGAGGTCATCGGGATAGTCGTCGAGGTCCGGCGTGGCTGCGGCGTGCCTGTCGGCGCCGGGCTCCGCGGTCAGGTGGACCGCAGGCAGCATCACCATGGGTTCGGTGACAGGGCCCACGAGGTCGTCACTTCCCAGGTCGGTGTCCGGATCCTCGCGGCGGTGGCTGCGTCGCCGCCCGCCGCTGTCGGTGCGGGGATCACCGAGGAGTTCGGGATCGTGGTGGTGGCCGGTCGAACGGCCTGTGCCATCGCCACCCCACTGCGACCGACCGTCGTCAGCGGGACGCCGGCCGGTGTCGCGAAGTGCGTGGAAGCCGGTGGTGACCTCGCTGGCGGCGGTGGACTCCGGCAGGACGTCGGAGACGTGACCGCTGCCGGAGCCGGTACGACCCCAGCCGTGGTCGGGAAGCGGGCCGGTGAGCGGCTGACTCTCCAGGGGGGTCGACAGATCGTCGAACGACTCGGGGGAGTAGCTGGACGAGGCGTACCGGTCGAGAGGTGCCGGAGCGCCCATCGGAGCATCGAACTGGCCAGGCCGGTAGTCCGGCTCGCCCCCGGGGTAGTCCGGCTCGCTCCCGGGGTAGTGCGGCTCGCTCCCGGGGTATTTGGGCTCGCTCCCGGGGTAGTGCGGCTCGCGACTCGGGTAGTCAAAGAGGCCCGGGCTGACGTCCAGCGCTTCTTGGCTGCCCGCCTCGGTTCCGGACGGATCCCATCGCCCTCCGCTGTCGCCGGCTGGTGGGTTGGACTGCGGTACGGAAGGCAGGTGGGGGAACGGCTGGTCGAAGGCGGGCTCCACACGTCGCCGCCGCCGGCCACCGCTCGGATGCTCGCGCGGCATTTCGTACGGCGCCGGCTCTTCGTACGGCGGACCGGAGTCGTACCGGTCAGCGAACCCGGAGGACGCCGCGCCCTCATAGGAGGCTGGCCCTTCGTACGGCGGGTCCTGCGATGGCGTCGGGGACTCGTCACGCGCGGCCGGCGGCTCGTACGAGCCGGCGATCGCTTCGCCTCTGGCCGTCGGTGGTGAGTACCAGTCCTGGTGGCGCTCGAACCACCGGGCGGGTGACTCGTACGACGAGCCAGGATCGTCGTAGCGGTCCGCCGGAGCAGCGTAGTGCTCGCCGGGTGAGGCGAAGTGATCCCCGCCGGCCGGGCCGAACCGCTCGCTGCCAGGCGCCTCGTCCCTTCGGGCGGATGGTGCGTGCGGTGGGGCCTCCGACCCGTAGGTCAGCGGGGGCGGGTACGCGTCGTCGGCTCCGTCGAGGGCATCGGGTGACGCTGTCCACGGCGTGCCTGCGGGCTGGTCGGAAGGTGACGGGTCCGGCGCAGAGAACACGCGTGCCCGCCGGCCACCTCGCCGTGGTGGCCACTGATGGTCGCGGTGGTCTGAACCGAACGCGACCCGCCGGCCACTGCCCGTCGACCCCCCGTGCGCACCGTCCCGCTCCGAGGTGTCGTAAGCCGACGTATCG
Organism: Actinopolymorpha sp. B17G11; assembly: GCF_040196095.1. NCBI lineage: Bacteria > Bacillati > Actinomycetota > Actinomycetes > Propionibacteriales > Actinopolymorphaceae > Actinopolymorpha > Actinopolymorpha sp. B17G11. Next base: position 37,651 of record NZ_JBEFTW010000049.1, on the reverse strand, counting down.
TCACTCGACGTGTCGAAGGCAGAGGTGTCGTAGGCAGACGTGTCGTACGCAGAGGTGTCGGGGCCGGGACCCTCGGTAAGCGCCGCCGGGTCCACCTGATGACCATCTGTAGCTCGTCGGCGACCAATTGTGTGCGGACTCGGAGGAGTGTAGGCAGAAGGGGGCGAACCATCCCATCTGGAATCCGACACCCCAGCACGATATTGCGCTGAGCTATGCCACGTCACCCGCCTGGGGCTACTAGCTGGTACCAAATGCGGGCTCTATGGGGACATACGACCTCCACTTGACTACGTAACGTGCCCGACTCGCCTCATGGCGCGAGATTCGGCCGCGGACTCCACCAGTTCGGCGGCCGCCAGTGGCCGCACGGCCTGCTCGACCGGAGCGGGACTCGCGAGCTCCTCGCTGGTCACCTTGAGCTCGTGAAGGCGCCGCGCCGAGACGAGCACCCGGGTCTCGAGGGATCCGACCGCTTCGTTGTAGGAGCCGACTGCTCCCGCCAGCGAACGGCCGAGCCGGTCGAGGTGTCGGCCCATCCGTCCGAGACGTTGATAGAGCTCTCGCCCGAGTTCGAACACCTCGCGGGCGTTGTGGGTGAGGGCCTGCTCGGTCCATGCGTAGGCCACCGTGCGCAGCAGGGCGATCAGCGTGCTCGGCGTGGCGAGGATGACCCGTCGCTCGGCGGCGTACTCCAACAGCCTCGGGTCTGCCTCGAGAGCGTGAGAGAGGAACGCCTCGCCCGGCATGAACAGCACCACGAACTCCGGTGTCGCCGGGAGCCGCCGCCAATACGCCTTGCCGGCGAGTGCGTCGACGTGGGTACGCACCTGCCGGGCGTGGGCGTCGAGCCGGCTGGCGCGGGTGGCGTCGTCACTCGCCTCCGCCGCGTCGAGAAACGCCTCCAGCGGCACCTTGGCGTCGACGACGACGTGCTTGCCACCGGCGAGGTGGACGACCAGGTCAGGTCGCTGCACACCGTCGACCTCGCCGTCGGTCGTGGTGGCGGTGTGCTGGAAGCTGACGTCGCAGTGGTCGACCAGCCCGGCCAGCTCCGCCGCGCGGGCCAGGTGCAGCTCGCCCCACCGGCCCCTCACCTGAGGCTTGCGGAGAGCGGTCGCGAGCGCGCCGGTCTCCTTGCGGAGGGCCTCGCCGGTCAGGCGTACGGCATCGATCTGCTCGCGCAGGGTCGACTGCAACGCGACGCGGGACTCCTCCAACTCGCGCAGCCTCGCGTCGAACCGGTCGAGGCTCTCCTTGACCGGACCCACCGCCGTGGCGGTCGCCGACTCCGCGGCCCGCATCCGCGCGTCGGTGAGGTCGAGGAGCTGTCGGCTGGACTGCGCCATCGCGTCGGCCGAGACGGACCTGAAGTGCTCGGCAAGCGTGCGCCGGTCGGCCGTCAGCTCGCCGAGCCGGCCCTCGGCGGCGTCGCGCTCGGCGGCGGTGCGGGCGAGAGTCTCGGCGACCCGCACCCGGACCAGCAGGGCGCCCAGCGCCGCGCCGACGAGCAGGCCGACGGCGAACGCGAGGCTGATGACGATGAGAGAAGGCGCGCCGTTCATGAGATCCACTCTGTCGGGTCGCACCGACAACTCCGGATCGCCACGCCCAACGCAGGATCTGCCACTCGTGATCGCTCCTGTACCTCGGACAATGACCACGCTGGGCGGGCCTGTGGGAGCGGGCACATGGGTGCATGCCTGGCTGTGCTCCCGCAGACCTGCCCAACGTGGTCATTTCCAGCGGCATCGCACTCCCGGGCCTGGCCAAGCCGTTCTGTCGCCCACTGCGTAGGCTTGTGCGCTGTGGCTTTGTCGATCGGGATCGTCGGGCTCCCCAATGCGGGGAAGTCGACACTCTTCAATGCGCTGACCGCCAATGACGTCCTCGCGGCGAACTATCCGTTCGCGACGCTGGAGCCCAACGTCGGCGTCGTCGGCGTACCCGATCCGCGGCTCGAGGTTCTGGGGCGGATCTTCGACTCGGCCAAGGTTGTCCCGGCGACGGTGCAGTTCGTCGACATCGCCGGGCTCGTCCGCGGCGCGTCGGAAGGTGAAGGCCTGGGCAACCAGTTCCTGGCCCACATCCGTGAGACCGACGCGATCTGCCAGGTGACGCGGTCGTTCCGCGATCCCAACGTCGTGCACGTCGACGGAGAGGTCTCGCCGTCCGGCGACATCGGCACCATCACGACCGAGCTGATCCTCGCCGACCTGCAGACGATCGAGAAAGCCCTGCCCCGGCTGGAGAAGGAAGCCCGCCTGAAGAAGGAGCTCGCCGAACGCGTCGATGTCGTACGCCAGGCACAGGCTGCGCTCGAGAAGGGCGTCACGGCCTATGCGGCGGGCCTCGACCTGGTGGCGCTGCGCGAGCTGAACCTGCTGACGGCCAAGCCGTTTCTCTACGTCTTCAACTGCGACGAGGACGAGCTCGCGGATTCAGCCGTACGCACGGAGTTGTCCGCGCTCGTCGCTCCCGCGCAGGCGATCTTCCTCGACGCCAAGATCGAGGCGGAGCTGCTGGAGCTGCCACCCGACGAGGCGCTGGAGCTGCTGCAGTCGACCGGGCAGGATGAGTCCGGCCTGAAGATGCTGGCGAAGGTGGGCTTTGAAACCCTTGGCCTGCAGACGTTCCTGACGGCCGGGCCGAAGGAGGCGCGGGCGTGGACGATCCGCCGCGGAGCAACGGCGCCGGAAGCCGCGGGAGCGATCCACACCGACTTCCAGAAGGGCTTCATCAAGGCCGAGATCGTGTCGTACGACGATCTGGTGGCGGCCGGGTCGATGGCTGAGGCGAAGGCACGCGGGCAGGTACGCCTGGAAGGTAAGGACTACGTGATGGCCGACGGCGACGTGGTGGAGTTCAAGTTCAACGTGTGACCGGAGGCGCTCACGCTTCACGCAGTGAGCGGCGTGATGGCGTCGATCTCGGCCCGATGCCGATCTTTCTCGATCTCGATGTCGTAGTCGGCCTGGACGTTCAGCCAGTACCGCTCGCTGAGCCCAAGTGCCTTGGACATGCGTACTGCGGTCTCGGGAGAGATCCGGCGCTTGCCGTGCACGATCTCGTTGATCCGGCGCGGTGAGACTCCGATCGCCTGGGCTAGGCGGTACTGCGAGATGCCCAGAGCGTTCCGGAAGAAAGAAGCGATCAACGAGACAGGGACATGGGCATGAACCGCAGGGCCGTTGACCTTTTCTGGTGTCCGCTTGATGTGGCGCGGGCTTGATCTTTTCTGGTTCGCGTACATGCCGGGGGAGTACTGACTGCGTAAGGTGGTGGCGTGTCGATGACCTGGACGGCTCCCGCGCCGGCGATGCGCACGCCACGACAGGGCGCGGTACAGCGTGCGCGCGAGCCGCGACGGTTGATGCTCGCCCTCATGCTCCTGGCTGGCATTTTCGCCATGCACGGGGTTCAGATCGTGTGCGGTCACATGGGAGGGCACACCCCCGGCGAAGCCGTGCCGTCGGCTCGCGACACACAGGCCGCGGCATCTGGTCCGCACGCCAAAACCGATGTCGCGGCGCCGCGCCAGGTAGCTCCTGATACAGCGGCCGACACCGTCCATGGCCGCTCCGCGGTGACGGCCACAGTCGGACCAGCAAAGCGCGTTCACACCCGCGGGTCGGAGCCGAGGCCTCTGCCCACAGACGTCGGACCGGTGATGGGGTTGTGCATCGCCGTGCTCGGCGGGGGTGTGTTTCTGTTCGGCCTGCTGTTCCGGGTAGGTCGGGGCTGGGCTGTGTGCTCGGCCTCCGCCATGTCCGTGTCCGCAGTTGTCTTGTCGTACCTACGATCCAGGCGACGACGACCCCGCTCCCTCGCACGAACCCTCTCCGTGCTCTGCGTGTCGCGGACCTGATCCGCCTCGTGCCGACGGTCGTTTGGCCGGTCGGCGTACGGGACAGATCAACCGACAAGCAGAACACGGAGGATTCGTGCGTAAACCTGTTGCTTTCCTGCTCGCGTCGTTCGCTGCAGCCGTGCTGATCGTCAGCTGCGGCGGTAGCGGTACGACACAGAACGACGACGCCAAGAACAAGCCCGGCGACACCACGTCCGCCAAGGCGGCGTTCGGCGACGCTGACGTGGAATTCGCCCAGGGCATGATCCCGCACCACCGCCAGGCGGTGGAGATGGCCGAGCTTGCACCGACCAGGGCGCAGAGCCCGCAGGTCAAGGAGCTGGCCGCGCAGATCAAACGGGCACAAGATCCGGAGATCAAGACCATGTCCGGCTGGCTGAGGTCCTGGGGCGAAGAGGTGCCTGAGGACACCGGTGACACCGGCATGGACCACGGCGGCATGGACATGGGCGAGGACATGCCCGGCATGATGTCCGGCGAGCAGATGGCCGACCTCGAGGCGGCGAAGGGTGCCGCCTTCGACCGGATGTTCATGGAGCTGATGATCGACCATCACGAAGGTGCGATCGAGATGGCCGAGACCGAGCAACGCGACGGCGAGAACACCGCCGCCAAGAAGCTCGCCGCGACCATCGAGAAGGCCCAGACCGCCGAGATCGCCCAGATGCGGAAGCTACTCGCCAACTCCGGCTGACGGCTCTCGCGTTCGCTGCCGAGAAGGGGGCAGCTCCAGGTCGGCCCTGGGGCCGCCCCCTTCCGTTCTGCGGTGGGGACGTCAGGTCGAGGCGCTGCTGGGTGCTGTCTGTGGGGCGGGCTTCGGCGGTGTCAGCGCTGCGGCGACAAGGGCGGCGACGCCGGCGGCCGCGGCTGCGACGACGAAACCATCCGTGAAGCCGGCGAGAGTGTCGCCGACGAGGCTGGCTGCCGCCACGCTCGAGACAACGGCCGCCCCGCTGGCAGCACCGAACTCATGGAAGGTGCTGACGATGCCGGAGGCGATGCCGGCCTCGTGGGGGGCCACCTGACCGAGCGCGGTGGCCGACGCGACGACGAAGAGGGCGCCGGACCCGGCGGCCGCGATCGTGACGCCGATGACAACGGTGGCCGGCCGCATCGACAGGGCGGGGATGGTCATCCCCGCTGCGGCGACGATCAGGCCGGCGACGGCGAGGGGCCGCGCTCCCAGCCGGCCGATGGAGCGGCCGGTGAGGTGGGCGCCGGCCATCGTTGCCAGTGCCACCGGGAGGAACAGCAGGCCCGTCTGCATCGCGCCGTATCCCTGCCCGTGCTGGAAGTAGAACGTGCCCAGGAAGAACACGGCGATCATCAACGCCGTCGCCAGCAGGATCAGGAAGGTGCCGGCGGCCACTGGGCGGCGAGCGAGCAGCCGGACGTCCATCAACGGCGAGCGGGCCCGCTTCTGCCAGGTCACGAACGCCAGGTAGCCGACCGCGGCGATCAGGACGAGCACGGCGGTGGTGACAGTCAGCCAGCCGCGATCACCCGCGCTGATGAACGCGTAGATCAGCGCCCCGGATGACGCGGTGACCAGGAAGGCCCCGAAGACGTCGAGTCGGGCTCCGGTCGCGGTCGGGGTCTGCCGCGGCAGCATCCGGCCCAGCGCGACGATGATCACCAGGCCGATCGGAACGTTGACGAAGAACACCCACGGCCAGCCTGGCCCGGCGGTGAGGACCCCTCCTAGCAGCACCCCGAGCGCCGCGCCGCCGCCGCCGAGCGCGGACCACACGCCGAGCGCCTTGTTCCGCTCGTCGCCATCGAACAGCGTGACGACCAGCGACAGCGCCGACGGCGACAGCAGCGCCGCCCCGACGCCCTGGGCGACGCGCCCGCCGATCAACATGCCCGAGGCCTCAGCAAGCCCGGTCACCAGCGACGCCACCGTGAAGATCAGCAGACCGGCGAGCACGATCCGCTTCGCCCCGAGCAGGTCCGCGAGCCGGCCGCCCAGCAGCATCAGCCCGCCGAACGTCAACGCGTACGCGCTGATGGTCCAGGCGAGGGCCTCGCGGCTCGCCCCCAGGTCGGTCTCGATGTGCGGCAGCGCGATGGCCACCACCGTGATGTCGAGGATCAACATCAGCTGGGCCACTCCGAGGAAGCCCAGGATTCGCCAGCGCAGTGGGTGCGGCGTACGTTCCACGCCTGTCTCGTCGAGTGTCATGACCGGCCTCCCGCCGTAAGTCGTACGTTCGCGTACGAATTCTGAACCGGGAGCTTAACTCGTATATTCCCGTACGAGATAGGGTGGTGGCATGGCTCCTGCTGCCGCACGGCCGCGCAGGCGCGCCGACGCCGAACGCAGCATCGCCGCCGTCGTCGCGGCGGCACGAACCTGCCTCGGCCGGGACCCGTCCGCGACCATCGACGACATCGCGAAGACCGCGGGCGTGGGGCGGATGACGCTCTACGGCCACTTCCGCACCCGGGCGCAGCTGGTCGAGGCGGCACTCGCCGACGCACTCCGGGCCGGTGAGGAGACGCTGGCCGCCATCGACCTCGGTGGCGACCCGCGGGACGCGCTGACCCGCCTGCTCGAATCCAGCTGGTCGCTCGTCGCCGAATCAGCCGCACTGCTCCAGGCGGCTCAAGACGTCCTGCCCGCCGGGCGGCTCCGCCAGCTGCACGACGCGCCTGCCGAGCGGGTCCAGCAACTCATCCGCCGAGGCCAGGAAGACGGCGTATTCCGCACCGACCTCCCAATCGCCTGGCTGGTCAGCGTCGTGCACTACCTGCTGCACGGCGCGGCGGTCGAACAGCGGGCCGGACGCCTCGAGAACCCCGACGTCACCCACATCGTCACCACGTCCGTGCAGTCGATTCTCGCCCCGCCCGCACCAGCCCCAACACATCCAGAGTGACCATCCGTCATTCCAGCGGGCTGGTGGAAGTGGACCCTGATCGTGGCGGCCTGGAGGTGTACGCCGCCCTCGTTGGCCGGAGGGCGGAGCGCCCGCCCGGACGGCGAGTCAGGACCCGTGGGGTCCAGGGCGTTGCCAGTAGAAGTCGCGCGGTTCGGCGCGGCGCCTTGCCGGGCGGCCGAAACCCATGATGTACGCACGACGCGGCGAGTCCGACCGGTTCGGCCCCGTGTAGTGCAGCGTCCGCGACCCGTGGACCGTCGCCCCACCGGGTGCCAACGGGCAGGCGGTCACCGGCAGGTCAGCGATGTCGCCGTCGTACTCCAGCGCCTCGACACTCGGGTCGTCGCTGATGTGCCGGTGTGGCAGGACGTCGTCTCGGTGGCTCCCGGGGACGAACTGCATGCAGCCGTTCTCGACCGTCGCCTCCTGCAGGGGCATCCAGAAGCTGAGGGCGTCGTATTCGAGTCCCGGGTCCCAGTACGCCTCGTCCTGGTGCCACGGCGTCGCGGCACCGTGCCGGCCAGGCTTGAGGATCGCGTGGTCGCCCATGCGTTCGGTGTCGGGTCCGAGCAGCTGCCGGGCGATGGCGAGCGCCCGCTCGCGCGCCTGGATGTGCTGGAGTTCCGGTGCGTACTTCTCCGGGCTGAGGACCTGCGGCAGGGTCTCGTGGCCGTCGTCGTCGATGCCGGCGAGCTCGAGCCGGTCTCCGGCGGCGAAGTCCTTCCTGGCGGCGAAGAGCTGGTCGTAGATCGCCTGCAGGCGGATGATCTCCTCGGCCGAGGTCAGGGCAGTCACGACGAGGAACCCGTCGCGGTGGAATGCCGCCACCTCATCCGGAGTGAGGGGTGCCAGCGGCGTCGAGGTGGTCTCGGTCATGGGAACTCCTTGTCGGCGGTTGAGTCGACTCAGCCGGTGCCGGCGGCCAGGGTCGCGTGGAACCGGTAGCGGTCGGCCCGGTAAGTGATCCGCCCGCATTCGACCGGCCGGCCGAGTTGGTCGTAGGTCGTCTGGGAGGTGATGAGAACCGGTGCCCCGACCGCGATGTCGAGAAGGTTCGCCACCCGGTGGTCGGCGGCGTCGGCCTCGATCGCGTACGCCGCATGGGTGGGCGTCGCGCCGCGTTCCTCTAGTGCGGCATAGAGCGAAGCGGTGCCGAAGTCGACCTTGGCGATGTCGGCCGCGAGCCGGCTGAGGGGTACGACGCTGCGCTGGATCGCCACCGGGGCATCGTCGAACAGGCGCAGGCGTTCGAGTGCGAGCACGCGCTCGCTGCGGTCGACGGAGAGTTGCTCGGCCTCGCCAGCGGTCGACCGCCGGACGCGGCGGCTGAGTACGCGTGCACGTGGCTTGACGCCCTGCTCGGTTGCCAGGGCGGTGAAACTTCGCAACGCCCCAGGCGATTCGCTGAGCTGGCCCGGCGTCGCGTACCACCCACGGCCGGCCGACGGCGTGAGAAGCCCTTGCTGGACGAGGTTCTGGAGTGCTCGCCGCAACGTCACCCGGCTGACGCCGAGTTGCTCGCAGAGGATGCGTTCGGGGACCAGCCTGCTGCCGGCGCGGATCCGGCCGGTCGTGATCTCGGTGGCGAGGAGTCGGCGAACCTTCTCGTACGCAGGTTCCGGGCCGTCACGGCTGATCGGCTCGGCGAGGTGGGAGGCCTTCGAGGCAGCTGCCCGCGTCACCGCCGAACGGTATCACGTGGTATGCACAGTTCTGCAGTGGTCATACGCGGTATCACGTGGTACGCAACGAACGGAGCAGGCCTGGTACGCAAAAGACCGAGATGCAGCCGTACCGGCCTGGGACTCCGCACACGCAGATTCGGCCAGTGACCGCGAAGGCGCGGATACTGAAGGTTCTCCGCCGAACGGACAACCTGCTTTCGTTGTCGGCGACGCCTCGAAGAAACCTCGACTCCATGGCCGATTGCGGCCTCCGCCAGCCGAGGGGCGGGTCCGAACTTTCCGCATTGTGGACTCTTGGCAGATCTGATCACCCTATGTAGCGCAGAATCCCTCAAGTCGGCCACGGGGGCCGTACCGGCACCACCTGCACAGCACGGCTCCCGGAGAGCATTTCGCGTATGCAACCTGTTTGCCGCACGTCGAACCATCGCACCGATCGTCACCTCACGTCACGTGGGTCTTCCTGGTCGAGGCAGTCATCGGCGGGCCGTGCCTTCTCGCGCACCCCCGACCGAAGGAGACCTCGTGAGGCCGCACTCACAGTCCCACTACGTAGGGTCAGCAGGACCTAGGCATCGAGGAACCCGCCGCTCTCTCTTCCACCGATCTCGAAGATCGGCCCGAGCCCTCTCGGTGGTCGCCGCCGTCCTCGGGGTGACCGTGGCGACGGTGGGTGTGGCGGCGCTGTGGTTCACTCTCGAGTACCCAGGTCGACTCGCGGCGATGATCACCTCCAACGGCGCGTCGGCCAGTCCGGACGCCCAGCCGAGATCGCTCAACTCGCGGTACCTGGACCTCGGCGGCCTGCACTCATCCGTCGACCCGACGTCGAGTGTGGAGACCGCGCGGGCGGACAGGTCCAAACTCGCCGACAGGTCGGCGACGAGGGCCAAGCCCACGGCCAAGGCGACGAGTACGAAGCCCAAGCCGAGCCCGACCAAGGCCAGCCCCAAGCCGGCAGCCGCGCCCGCACCGAAGAAGGCGGTGGCCGAGAAACCCGCCGGGCAGCCGTCACCGGTCAAGCTCGCCGACGGACGTCCCAACTTCCAGTCGCCGTTCACCTGTGGCGAGCGGTGGAGAGGGACGACGTACGCCAACCACAATCCGGAGGACAAGAAGATCGACTTCTTCTACCAGGACGGAGAGACGCGCGGCCGTGACGTGCGGGCGTCCGCACCAGGAGTGGTGAACCGGATCCTCCCCGAGATCGGCGCGATCAAGATCTATCACGGCGACCGCTGGTACACGATGTACAACCACATGGACCCGATCCTCGTGGAGGTCGGCCAGAAGCTCGCCCAGGGTGAGCTGGTCGGCAAGGCCGGTTCGGTGGACACCGGTGTTCCCCACCTCCACTACGAGCAGATCTACGACGCCGACAACGACGACTGGGGCAGCAGCCCGGCAGAGATCGTGAATCCGATCATCCAGGAGGTTCGTTACTCCCTCAGCGCTGGCGACGAGCCGATCATCAAGAGCACGAACAACTGCTGACAACGCACCCGACAGACCGCGGGGTCCGGCACGATATGCCGTGATGGAGCAATCGGCAGAGTTTCTCGAGACCGCACGTGAGCTGTACGCGGTGCCGCCGGGGGAATTCGTCGCGGCCCGTGACGACCTGGTCCGGCGCGCCCGTGCCGACCACCGGCTCGACCTGGCCCGGGCTCTTGCCGGGCTGCGCCGGCCGACCCAGAGCGCCTGGGTGGTCAACCTGTTGGTACGTGAGCGTGGTGAGCTGGTCGCGGAGCTGCTGGAGCTGGCCGAGGAGTTCCGGCCGGCGTACGAAGCGGGCGCGGGCGACCAGCTTCGCGAGCTGTCGACCCGTCGGCAGCGGCTCGTGTCACAACTGATCACCGCCGCTCGGCGGCTCGCCGGAGAGGCGGGCGTCCGGGTGTCGCCTGAGCTCGGCCGTGACGTCGAGGGGACGCTGGGCGCGGCGCTCGTCGATCCCGACGTCGCCGAACAGGTCCGGGGCGCGACGTTGGCGGCGGCGGTGGAGTACGCCGGGTTCGGGCCGGTGTGGGCGGCTCCTGGCCCGGCGGTGGTCCGTGACCGGGGCGCGAACCGGTCCGGCGCCGAGAAGAAGACGCCACGCGGCCGGAACGCAGGGGTCGAGCGGCTGTCGGATCCTGGTCGACGTACGGACGAGCGATCGGGCGGGCGACGACGTACCGACGATGGCGGGCGGGCCGGCACTGACCGCCGTACGGAGGCTGAACGGCGGGTCGCGGAAGCCCGCGCGGCGGTGGCAGAAGCAGAACGCGACCTTGCCGACCGCGACAATGCCGTCGACGAGGCGGTCGGTCAGGCCAACGCTGCGCGGGACGAGGTCGACCGGCTGCGTACGCAACTGCGTGACGCCGAGGAACGGGCGAAGGCCCTGGAACGCGGCGTCCGCGCGGCCACCAAGCGGCAGCAACGGTCGGCCGACCACCTCGCCACCGCGCGAGGGCGGCTCGCGGACGCGACCCGCCGGGCACAACGCGCACCCTGAGAACGCAAAGAGCGCCGCCGGGAACTGCTACGTCCCGGTCGGCGCTCGACCCGTTGCGTTCTTCGTGCGCGCTGTGGCGGCAACGGTCACCCAGGTGGTCTGGCCATTGACGTCCTGGGCGTCGCCTAGGCGGCCCTCTCGGTCATCCGCGTCCGATGCCGGCGACGCCTGCGTACGGCTGGGAGACAGTCGTCCTCCGGGTATTGCCCGTCGGAGTCGGCCTCCCGGCGCTCCGCGATCCCGTCGAAGGTGGGTCGTGGTAGCGGGAACCGCAGCCGGGAACGTACCCGGCTGAGCCGGCTGCCGGCGGACCCGTTGGCGTCCGGACCACGGTGCAACGATCGCGACCTCGGATAGTCACTGGCCGCGTGTGCGAGATAGGCCACCGCGACCGGTTGTGCCTCGCGATTGCGCAGGTCGCCGCGATAGACCCGGACGCGGACGGTGGCGACGATGTTGTTGGGTTCCTCTCCGTCCGAGCCGCCGTAGACATAGACCCTGCCGCCTGGGAGCCTGCCCTGGTGGTCGATGATCCACTGCTCCAGCAGGCTGCGGGCGATGGAACGAGGATCCCGGCTGAAGCTGTCTTCGCTGATGACACTGGACAGCCAACGGCCGTCGGGCGTGGTTGTCGCGATGTCGTACGTGTATCGCTCCCTCATGAGAACCCCCTCGAGTCGGGGTTGCGAACGCAGGCAGCGCGCCGTTGGGAGCCGGTACGTTCGTACGCTCGGCCTTAAAGGATGACCAGCGAATGCCCGGTGAGTCAACGGTCTGACGCAATGGACGTCCGTGTGGCTCCCACCCGGAGACAAGATTCTCCGGCTTCGGCCCTTGCCAGCCGGAAATATGGCTGATGATCACCGCCCGGAAACCCAGAGCGAGCGTGCTACCGGCCGGCACGGCTCTCGGCGAGCCGGTTGATATCCCGGGCGAGGCTGACGTCCTTGGTCGTGATGCCACCCTCGGAGTGGGTGCTCAGCGTGAACGTCACCGTGGTCCAGCGGATGTCGATGTCGGGGTGGTGGTCCTGCTGTTCGGCGGCCTGCGCGACGTCACTGACCAGCGCGACACCGGTGAGGAAGTCGGGTGCCGTGACGGCGCGGTGAAGAGTCCCGGCGCGCGCCTCCCATCCGGGGAGGTCGCGGAGGGCGTCGGTGATCTGGTCATCGCTCAGGAGTTCGGCCATCGGTGCTGCCCTTTCCGCTCGAAGGGGGCCTTAGGTACGACGTACCCCATGGGAGGAGGGTGCCCCATGGGAGCAGGTGCCCCATAGGAGGAGGTGCCCCATGGGAGGAGGTGCCCCGTGGGAGGAGGTGCCCCTGGCACGAAGGATTGTGGGAGGAGGGTGCCCCTGACACGAACCTACGGGATGAGGGGCTCATCCAAACGGGCGAGCCCGGTCCTCAGCCAGCCGTCGCGGTGTCGGGATAGAGCAGGACCTCCTCGCCCGCCCACGCGGCCGGGTGCTGAGGCGAGTCGGATCCGGCGAGCGCGAGAAGTGGCGTCGGGTCCTTGCCCGCGTCCACGCTCTGGCGGAGCGAGCCGCTTCCCCACAGCAGGTCGATGAAGTGCCGGTGCCCCGTCCCCCCAGCGCCGGCCGCGGTCGTCCTCCACCCGAACTCGCACGGGTAGAGCGTGCGCAGGGTGTGCAGCATCGCGAGGGCCGTGCGTACCGGGGCGAAGGTGGTCCGGTCGGTCACGTGCAGCTGGACCCCGCGGACAGGTTGGCCGGCGTACTTGTGGAACGTCGGGGTGAACCACGCCTCCCTGAACCGCACCCCGGAAAGCGCGGAGTCGTTGAGGGTTGCTGCCCACCGCCCGTCGACGTACGGCGCCCCGATCAGCTCGAACGGCCGCGTCGTCCCGCGCCCCTCGGAGAGGTTGGTGCCCTCGAAGAGACCGGTGCCGGGATAGGCGAGCGCACTGTCCAGGGTGGGGATGTTGACCGACGGCATGACCCACGGCAGGCCGGTCTCGTCGGCGTGGAGCGACCGGTGCCAGCCCTCCATCGTGACGACGGAAAGGTCGGCTGGTTGTCCGACCTCGGTGGGGATCGCGGTGGCGTTGAGGTGCCGGGCGAGTTCGCCGGCGGTGAGGCCGTGCCGGACGGGGATCGGCGCCCGACCCACGAAGCTCCCGTACGCCCGATCGAGCAGCGGGCCCTCGGCGGCCAGGCCACTCACCGGGTTCGGCCGGTCGAGTACGACGAAGCGGACGCCGAGCCGGGCCGAGGACGCGAGCAGGTCGTACATCGTCCAGACGTAGGTGTAGAACCGGGTCCCGATGTCCTGCAGGTCGAAGAGCAGCGTGTCGACCTCGGCGGCCGCCACGACCGCGTCGAGCCCCCGGCCGCTGGAACGGTAGGTGTCGTGGAGCGGCAGTCCGCTCACCGGATCATGGGTGTCCGGCTCACTGTCGCCGGCCTGGGCGGTGCCGCGGAGGCCGTGTTCGGGACCGAAGAGCGCCACCAGGGGTACGCCGGAAGCGAGGAGCGCCGCGGCGTCGGAGCTGAGGTCCGGCATCACGCCGGTGTAGTTGGTGACGAGACCCAGCCGGCGTCCTGGGCCCGCGAGTGTCGGGTCGGCGCTCAGGCGTTCGGCACCGGTCCTCGTGCGTACGGGCGTCTCACGCTCGCTCACGTGCCGGCCCTCCTGCCTGCCATTGGCCCGTGATCACCGGTTGGTGGCGGCCGGCGATGGGCACGGCCGGTCTCTCACCGGTGCCGCGCAGTGGGCGCCGGGTCACCAGGCGGTCTCGGTGCGGTGGCCAGGCCCACCACCTGGAGACACGGTGAGAAATTACCCGTGGTCGTCATGGATCGTCAATTAACCACGTGGCCGAGCGAAGGCATTGGGGGCGGCTCAGACCTCCGTGCGCTGGTCGCGGCGGAGGATCTTCGAACCGAGCCACACCAGCGGGTCGTACTTCCGGTCGGCCACGCGCTCCTTCATCGGGATGATCGCGTTGTCGGTGATCTTGATGTGCTCGGGGCACACCTCGGTGCAGCATTTGGTGATGTTGCACATGCCGAGCCCGGCGGCGGCCTGGGACAGCTCCCGGCGGTCATTGGTGTCGAGCGGGTGCATGTCGAGCTCGGCGTACCGCAGGAAGAACCTCGGCCCGGCGAACGCCTGCTTGTTGTCGTCGTGGTCGCGGATCACGTGACAGGTGTCCTGGCACAGGAAGCACTCGATGCACTTGCGGAACTCCTGCCCGCGTTCGACATCGACCTGCATCATCCGGCGCTTGCCGTCGGCGTCGGGCGGCTGTGGCGCGAACGCCGGGACCTCCTTCGCCTTCTCATAGTTGTACGAGACGTCGGTGACGAGGTCCTTCACGATCGGGAACGTCCGCATCGGCGTGACCGTGATCGTCTCGTCCTGCGCGTACTCCGACAGCCGTGTCATGCACATGAGCCGCGGCCGGCCGTTGATCTCGGCACTGCACGAACCGCACTTGCCCGCCTTGCAGTTCCAGCGCACCGCGAGGTCACCCGCCTGCGTCGCCTGCAACCGATGGATGGCGTCGAGGACGACCTCGCCCTCCTCGACCGTCACCGTGAAGTCCTGCAGCGCACCGCCGTCGAGATCGCCGCGCCAAATCTTCATCGACAGGTCGTAGCCCATCTCGTCTCCTCGGTCCTTCGTCCTCGTTGCGGCTAGCTCTGGGCGAACAGCGTGTTCAGGTCGTCGGGCATCGCAGTCAGCGGTTGGATGGCCAGGTCGATCGCTCCGGCGCGTTCGCGCAGAACGATGTTCTTGGTTCCCCACTGGTCGTCGGTCATCGGGTAGTCGTCGCGGGTGTGACCACCCCGGCTCTCGGTCCGGGTGAGGGCCGCACGGGCGATGCACTCCGAGACCCACAACATGTTCTGCAGGTCGAGAGCGAGATGCCAACCAGGGTTGTACTTCCGGTCACCGGCCACCGTGAGGTGGTCGGCGCGCTCGGCAAGCTTCTCGATCTCGAGCAGGGCCTGCTCCAACTCGTCGGCCTTGCGGATGATGCCGACCAGGGAGTGCATGACGTCCTGGAGCTCGCGTTGGACGTCGTACGGGTTCTCGCCGCCCGCGTCGGCGAAGGGTGTCAAGGCGGCGTTGACGGCGGCCTGGACCGCGGCGGAGTCCACCGCCGGCCGAGCCGTGCGGACCTTCACCGCGTGGTACGCGGCGTTGAGACCGGCCCGGCGCCCGAACACCAGCAGGTCCGACAACGAGTTGCCGCCAAGCCGGTTGGAGCCGTGCATACCGCCGGAGCACTCGCCGGCGGCGTAGAGGCCCTCCACCGCCGACTCGCCGCTGTCGGCGTCGACCTCGATGCCGCCCATGACGTAGTGGCAGGTGGGGCCGATCTCCATCGGCTCCTTGGTGATGTCGACGTCGGCCAGCTCCTTGAACTGGTGGTACATCGACGGCAGCCGTCGCCTGATGAACTCCGGGTCACGCCGCGACGCGATGTCGAGGTAGACACCGCCGTGCGGGGTGCCACGCCCCGCCTTGACCTCGGCGTTGATCGCGCGCGCGACCTCGTCGCGGGGGAGCAGCTCCGGAGGTCGGCGGTTGTTGGTCTTGTCGGTGTACCAGCCGTCGGCCTCCTCGATCGTGTCGGCCGTCTCGGCTTTGAAGAACTCCGGGATGTAGTCGAACATGAAGCGCCGACCCTCGGAGTTCTTCAGGATGCCGCCGTCGCCGCGGACCGACTCGGTGACCAGTAGCCCGCGCACCGACAGCGGCCACACCATGCCGGTCGGGTGGAACTGCACGAACTCCATGTTGATCAGGCCCGCACCTGCCCGGAGCGCCAGTGCGTGTCCGTCGCCGGTGTACTCCCAGGAGTTCGACGTGACCTTGAACGACTTGCCGATCCCACCCGTGGCCAGCACGACCGACGGCGCCTCGAAGAGGACGAAGTTGCCGCTGTCGCGCCAGTAGCCGAGCGCACCGGCCACCTTGCCGCCGTCCTTGAGAATGTCCGTGACCGTGCATTCCATGAAGACGTCGATGCCGAGCGCGACCGCCCGTTGCTGCAGCGTACGGATCATCTCCAGGCCGGTGCGGTCACCCACGTGCGCCAACCGGGCGTACCGGTGACCACCGAAGTCGCGCTGCGAGATCAGCCCGTCCGCGGTGCGGTCGAAGAGCGCGCCCCACTCCTCGAGCTCGAGCACCCGGTCGGGCGCCTCCTGGGCATGCAGCTGGGCCATCCGCCAGTTGTTGAGCATCTTCCCGCCACGCATGGTGTCGCGGAAGTGCACCTTCCAGTTGTCCTCGGGATAGAGGTTGCCCAAGGCGGCGGCGGCGCCGCCCTCGGCCATGACGGTGTGGGCCTTGCCCAGCAGGGACTTGCAGACGATCGCCGTGCGTGCCCCCGCGTCGTGGGCGGCGATCGCCGCGCGCAGGCCGGCGCCGCCGGCGCCGACGACGATGACGTCGTAGGAATGCCGTTCGTCAACTGTGTCTGGAGAGTTGGCGCTCATCGATGGTCCCTCAGGTCTTGGCGAGGCGTTCAGTTGTAGAAGCGGAAGTCGGTGATCCAGCCCGCCGACACGGCCATGATGTAGGCGTCGGTGCCGATGACCGTGACGAGCGAGATCATCGCGTACTGGCCGTGCCGGGTGTTGAGCTTGGACACGAAGGTCCAGTAGCGGTAGCGCCACGGATGCTTGGAGAAGCTTCGCAACCGCCCCCCGACGATGTGGCGGCACGCGTGGCAGGACAACGTGTAGGCCCACAGCATCGCGAGGTTGATCCAGATGATGAGGGTGCCGAGGCCGATGCCGACCCCACCGTCCTTGCCGTTCAGTGCGAGCACGGCGTCGTAGACGTTGATCAGGCCGAAGACGAGCGCGCCGTAGAAGAAGTAGCGGTGGAGGTTCAGCAGGATCAGCGGGAACCGCGCCTCACCGGTGTACTTCTTGTGTGGTTCGGGAACCGCGCACGCAGCCGGGGCGAAGAAGAGTGAACGGTAACCAGCCTTGCGGTAGTAGTAGCAGGTGCCCCGGAAGCCCGCGAGGATCACGAAGGTGATGACCGCGATCGGGATGAACGGCGGCATTGCTGGCAGCGGAGTCCCGAAGTGGCTCGACCCTGGCACACACGCCGAGCTGATGCACGGCGAGTAGATCGGCGTGAGGTAGTGCTCCTCGCCGGCCCAGTAGTACTTGTTCATGAAGATCCGCGCCGTCGCGTAGACGATGAAGAAGAGCAGGACGGCACCGGTGGTCAGCGGGCCCCACCACCACTTGTCACGGCGGAGCGTCCGCTCCGTGATGCGTGCGCGTTCGGGCCCCAGCACTCCCGTGGCCATCTCGCCCCTTCCTCTCCAGGTGTCCTCGGCCGGCCAATCTCGTGGCCGGACGGCCGCGACCTTCGGGTCTGGAGTCTGCCGCATGGCCTGCCGGCCGCCGCCCGTGGGTGATCGGTGAAGATCATCGCGCTGGGCTCGTGCCGGCGTACTCCCGGTCAGCCTCCGCAACGCATCGTGCACCTTCTCGGCCCCGAACGGTGGAACCTGCAGTCCGCATCACATGTGGCATCGGACACACTGTCGCGCGACGACCGGCCCGACGGCGCCGGCGTGGAGGCGGTTTCAGGATCACCGGAACCTTCCGGCTGGAGCTCTCAGGCTCGGGCAAGGGGCACTCGTTCCGGCGCGAAGCGGGCGTCGGACATGATGGACGGGATGGCGGATACCTCGCACCAGGTGGTTGTCGCGGCGGCGGTCGTGCGTACGGGCTGCCTGCTCGCCGCGCGGCGGCGTGCCCCCGCGCGGTTGGCCGGCGCCTGGGAGCTCCCTGGAGGCAAGGTCGAGCCGGGTGAAACCGACGCGGCCGCCCTCGTGCGCGAGTGCCGCGAGGAGCTCGGCGCGGAGATCGATGTGATCGAACGCATGGAGCCCGCGGTCTCCCTTGAGTCCGGCTGGGTCCTGCGCGGCCACGTCGTCCGCCTCGCCGCCGGGTCATCCGAGCCCGTGGCCGGGGCCGACCACGACGCGATCCGCTGGCTGATGCCCGAGGAACTCGACGACGTGGCCTGGCTCGATGCCGACCGGCCACTGGTCGACGCGCTGCGAGAGCGCCTGCTGGACGGCGAACCGCTGCCGGGCGGCGGGGTCGGAGGTGCCGTGCGGATCGGGCCGACCGTACGCCGGCCCGCAGGGCCGTGGACCCCGACCATCGCGGAGCTGCTCGATCACCTGCGGGCACATGGCGTTCCCTGCGTACCTCGCCCGTTGGGCGTCGACGCGCGCGGCCGCGAGGTGCTGTCGTACATCCCGGGGGAGACGGTCGCGGGTGGCGACGGCAGTGTTCCCGGATGGGCACGCGGCGACGACGTGATCGGCGCGGTGGGTAGGTGGTTGCGCCGCTACCACGAGGCCGCGCGGTCGTTCCGGCCCGCCGATCCGCGGTGGCGGCTGGCGGGTGGCGACGCTGAGGAGCTGGCGCCGGACCGGTTGGTGTGTCACAACGACATCGCGCCGGCGAACATCGTCGTCGAGCGGGACGTCACGACCGGACGGGTGGAGCTCGCCGGTGTCCTCGACTGGGATGTCGCCGGTCCGGGGCGGGCGATCGACGATCTCGCCTTCGCGGCGTGGAACCTCGTGCCCCTGCACGCCGAGCTCGCGGCAGTCGAGGCAGCGCGGCGGCTGCGGGTACTCGCCGAGGCGTACGGCGGGATCGATCCGTACGAACTGCTCGCGGCCGTACCCGTCCGCCTGGGGACGTCGATCGACCGGATCCAGGCGGGTGCGGCCCGCGGCGACGCCGGGATGCGACGGTTGCTCGCGGCCGGTGTGGTGACGAGCGTCGAGACCGCACGGGCACGGCTGACCGAACGCCTCCCGCAGGTCGACCGCGCGCTCGCCCGCGAGTCCTGAGCCGAGTTCGACCAGTCGGGATCCTGTCCTTGCACATCGTGCTGGCACGTCATACCGGCACAACGCGTGGTGGTGGTGGTGGTGTACACGCCCTGCCGGACTGGCGGGAAGCGGACAAGGGTGCTTGTCGCCGTGATCGCCGCACAGTACGTTCCCGGCGCATGACCTCCTGAACACTTCCATACATGCCGCGCCCACGACCCCACTTCTGGTTGGTCGCGGGGCAGCAATCGTGAATCCACCCGACATGTGGCGGCTCCACTTCGAGGAGTTCTTTAGATGACTGCATCTGTCCCGCGAATATCACGCCGAGGATTGCTCGGTACGGTCCCGGTTCTCGCCGTAACCGGAGGTGTTCTGTCTCCGCGCGGCACCGCGTGGGCGGCCGGATCCGAAGGAATCTCCTGGCCGGCCGGGCAGGAACTTCCCACGTTCGCGGGGCCCGAACGCCTTGACGCGCTCTTCATGGCCGGCGACACCCCCACCGACGTCCAGCTTCTCGTCACCACGTTGCAGGGTCTGGTCAACCGGAAACGGCCAGAGATCTACATCATCAAAGGCGAGGCAGGCGAAGGGCGCAAGACCTGGCTCGATGACTCGAAGGTGCCATACCGCGAGTTCACCGATCCGTGGAAAGTCATCAGGAAACATCTCGACCGGGCAAAGGGCGTCGTCATATATGATCCGGCGGTCGTCGAGAGCATCAATGTCGCGACCACGCTCGCCGGTCTGAAAGACGCCGTGATCGCGAGCCCGGAACTCGCGGAGAAACTCGCCGCCGAACCGTTCGAGATGCGCGTTGTCGACGACCTGCGCGGGCGGTTCTCGTCCAATATCGAGGCGACGGCCTGGCAGTTCGACAATCTCTGGCCGCAGACCTCCCACCGCGTCGTGCTCGGCATCAATCCTGGCCAGTCCGCGCCGATCCCGCCGGACAACTGGAAGGACTTCGCCGAGGTCGCTCGGGAGGACCGCCCGATCCGCGACGGCTCCAACCGGCAGGTGTACGAGTTCGACCTCAGCGCCTTCGCCGGGGGCGACAAGCTCTATCTGCGGTTCCAGGACTCGCAACCGTCCGACGGATGGGGTGGCGCGCTCCACGAGCTGACCCTGACCGCCGACGGCGAGCCGGTCGCGAACTTCGTCGCCGGTGACGAGACCGAGCGGGCGTCCCTCTTCGACCGCGGCGGTGCGGGGTTCAAGCCGCAGACCGACGACGGGGACTCGCACCGGTTCGCGGACGGCACCACGTACTTCATCTACGAACTCACCGTCCCGGCCGGCGCGCAGACCATCTCGGTCGCCCTGGACATGTTCAACCAGTTCCTCGTGTCGGCATCCAAGACGGCGCCGGCTGTGTCCTCCGACGACCGCATCCCGGCGTCGCAGCAGCTGCGCGACTATGCCGTCGCACTGAAGGCGATGCCGTTCTGGCTCGGCTCCAACGACAGCCCGGAGGAGGCCGAGCTGATGAGCCGGATCTTCTCCTCCTGCGAACGGGGGACGCCGTACCTCGGCTGGTTCAGCGGGGAGTTCGCCGGCGTGAAGCTGGCATCGGCCGAGGGTGTGTACGTCCTCGCCGCGGACTTCCTGGAAAACTCCACCGTCCACGGCGGGTTCCGGGCGCCGGTGGAGCCGCAGGTCGCGGCGGACGCGCCGGCGCTGGAGAACAAGGTCTACCTGACATTCACCTTCGCCGAAGGCGACAACGTGCAGTACTGCCAACACCGGATGCGCGTGCTGTGGGACGACGCAGGCCGCGGCAGTGTGCCGATGAACTGGTCGGTGAGCCCCCTGCTCGTCGACGTGGCGCCGCTGATCGTGAGCCATTACCTGCGTACGGCGACACCGAACGACCTGCTCGTCGCCGGGCCGTCAGGGGCGGGCTACTTCTACCCGTCGTTCTGGCCGCAGGACCACCTGCCGGAGTTCCTCGGGCAGAACAAGGCGTACTTCGACGCGCTCGGTCTCCACATGATCTACGCCCTCGACGACATCCCGGCGCTGGAGGAGGCGTCGGCCAATGCGTACGCCGACCAACTGGGGCTCGACGGCATCGTCTTCGCAATGTGGGCCGAGCGGAGCGAGACGACGATCATGGCCGACGGTCGGCTGCCGGTGTCGAACCAGATCGCTCACACCGACCGGGCCGAGGTGCTACGGCGGATCCGGGTCAACGCCGAGGCTTTCGACGGGTCGAAGCCGCTGTTCATCGCGGTGGCGGTCGCGGCGTGGGACCAGACGCCGAGTGACGTGGCATGGATCATGGACCAGCTGGGCGAGGAGTTCGTGGCGGTGCGGGGCGACGAGTACTTCTCCCTGGTGCGCGAGGCGTACGATCAGAACGCCATCGCCTCGGGGCGGAGGCTCCCGACGGCACCGGGGACATCGACGCCGGGGACATCGACGCCGTCTCCGGCCCCGCCCTCGCCCTGACCTGCGTTCGACCTCGCCCCGCGCGCGGTCGCCCCGGCGCTCTCGCCCTGACCCGCGTTCGAGCCCGTGGGCGGCGTTGGAGCCCTGCTCCGGCAGGTGGATAACATGGTCAGCCAGGCGAACCCCGCCGTGCAGGGCATTGACGCCTTGCCCGGTGTCCACCGGCCCGGTCAGCCAGGCGAGTATCTCCGGCGCCGCTACACGGCGACAGGCCCAGCGGTCTGTCCCACGTTGGCGAGGGCGTCGCGCAGGAACGCGAGCTCGAGCAGCAGGAGGTTCTCGGCCACGACCTCCTGCGGCGTCATGTGCGTGACGCCCGTCAACGGCAGCACGGTGTGCGGGCGTCCCGCCGCGAGCAACGCCGACGACAGCCGCAGCGTGTGCGCCGCGACGACGTTGTCGTCGGCGAGCCCGTGGATCAGCAGCAGGGGCCGACGCAGGGACGCCGCCGCGTCGAGGAGGCCGTTGCGGTCGTACACCTCCGGCTGCTCGTCAGGGTGGCCCAGATAGCGCTCCGTGTAACAGGTGTCGTACAACCGCCACTCCGTCACCGGCGCACCCGCGACCCCCGCGTGGAAGACGTCCGGCCGCGCGATCACCGCGAGCGCCGACAGGTAGCCGCCGTACGACCATCCCCGGATCGCGACCCGCCCGGGATCGACGTCGGACGGATAGCGCTTCGCCACCTCCGAGACGACCTCCACCTGGTCGTCGAGGGTGCTGGCGAAGTCGTTCAGCACAAGGCGTTCCCACGCGGGCCCGCGTCCGGGGGTGCCCCGCCCGTCGGCCACGACGACGCAGAACCCCTGGTCGGCGAGCCACTGGCTGGCGAGGAACGCCGCGCGGGCAGACCTGACCCGGAGCGCATGTGGCCCGCCGTACGGGTCGAGCAGCAGCGGCAGGCGCGCCGACCCGGGTACGTGGTCGCGGGGAAACAGGACGGCGGTCCGCAGCTGCCGTGGCCCCAACGCGAGGAGCGTGACCGCCGGGGCGAACGGCGGTCGTTCCTGCCGCGAACCGATCCGGCCGACCTCCTCGCCGCCGTTCTTCTTGCCGCCGACCTCCTCGTCGCCACGGAGGACCCGCACGAGGACGCCGTCGTGGTCCAGGCCCTGTGAGGCCACCAGCGTGAGGCCGCCGGCGGTCCGTCCCGTGTGCACGCCAGGGTCGGTCGTGAGCGTGGTGACCCGCCCGTCGAGGCCGACCCACGCGACATGCTGCTCCATCGGTTCGGACGTCGCCGACACCAGGACGCCGTCCTCACCGATGTCGAGAACGGCACCCACCTGCAGACCTTCCGGCGTCACCGGAATGCCGTCGTAGGCCAACCGCCTGGTGTCCCCGTCGTCCACCGTGGTGACCAGGCGGCCGTCGGGCAGCCAGGCGGGTGTCCCGGGGATGAGGTCGATCCACGCCGGATCGGTGGCCTCGCGGACGAGCGAGGTCGCCCCGCTGGCCAGGTCGACGGCGAGCACGTGCGCCGTCCGCTGGTCGCGAGTGAGGACATGCAGGAGCGGTCCACCGTACGACGTCCAGCTGACGTCGGCGAGGTACGGGAACGCCGCGCGGTCCCATGCCACCTCCTGCCGGGCCCCGTCGAGGTCGACCAGCCACAGGGTGACCTCGGCGTTCTGCGTACCCGCCGCCGGGTAGCGGACCGGGTTCGGCGCCTGGTCGGGACGGGCGGGGTTGGCGATGTGCCAGACCGGTACCGGCGCCTCGTCGTACCTCTCGACCAGCAGCGCGGAGCCGTCCGGTGCCCACCAGAAACCACGGGTGCGGTTCATCTCCTCGGCGGCGATGAACTCCGCGACGCCCCACGCCACCGTGTCGCTCGGCTCGGCGGGTACGAGCGCACGGTCGTGGTCGCCGTCGAGATCGACCAGCCGCAGACCACGGTTGGCGGCGTATGCGACACGTCTCCCGGTCGGGTCCGGCCGAGGGTCGACCACCGGCCCTTCCGCCGGAAGCTCCCGCACCTTGCCGCTAGCCAGGTCGGCAAGGAACAGCCGCGACGACAGCGCGAACGCCGCGACGCGGTGCTCGGCGTCGCAGGCGTAGCCGACGATGCCTCCCGCGGCCTCCCGGGTGCGTTCCCGCCGGGCACGCTCGGCGGGGGAGAGGTTCTCGGCGTCCGCGCTGAGCAACGCCGTCGGGTCGGCGATCCGACGTTCGGTGCGGTCGGCGACGTCGTAGCTCAACAGCTCGGTGCCACGGTCCGTCCCCGAAGGGGCGCGGAGGAAGACGACCCGACTGCCGTCAGGGGCGAGCGAGAACGTACGCGGTGCGCCCAGCGTGAACCGCAGCGTGCGCGCGGACAGGCGCGGGTACGAGACTTCGGCGGGGGGCTGCTGCCCGGTGTCCGGGTGGGATCTGCTCACGGGAGACGATCCTGGCATGCCCGCGGTGATGCCGCCTGTCCCGATGCCGCCGTCCGCCCCCGATGTGGCCTGTCCCGCTGAGACCTGTGGGTGGGAGTCCGTAGGGTTGGCTCATGGCTGCTGATCGCAGAGTGCTGCTCGTCCACGCCCATCCCGACGACGAGACGATCGGGAACGGCGCGACGATGGCCAGATACGTCGCTGAAGACGCCCGGGTCACCCTCGTCACCTGCACCCGCGGGGAGGAGGGCGAGGTCCTCGTCCCCGAGCTTGCCCATCTCGCCGCCGACCAGGACGACGGCCTGGGCGAACACCGCGAGAAGGAGATGGCCGACGCCATGGGCGCCCTCGGCGTCACCGACTACCGCTGGCTCGGTGGCGCTGGCCGCTACCGCGACTCCGGCATGGTCGGCACTCCCGCCAACGAACGCCCCGACTGCTTCTGGCGGGCAGACCTGCGTGAGGCCGCCGACCACCTGGTGCCGATCATCCGTGAGGTACGCCCGCAGGTGCTGGTGACCTACGACCAGTTCGGTGGCTACGGACACCCCGACCACATCCAGGCGCACCGGGTCGCGACCTACGCCCACGCGCTCGCCGGTGCGCCGTCCTACCGCCCCGACCTCGGCGAGGCGTGGGACGTGCCGAAGGTCTACTGGACGGCGATGCCGGAGTCGTTGTTCCGCGAGGGTCTGCGCCGGCTCCGGGCGAGTGGCGACGCGACGTCGTTCGAGGGCATGGACCCCGAAGGGGAGTTGCCGCCGTCGTTCGTTTCGGACGATCTGATCAGCGCACGCATCGACGGCACGGCGTACGTCGAGCAGAAGATGGCAGCGATGCGCGCCCACGCAACGCAGATCGCGGTCGACGGCCCGTTCTTCGCCCTGTCCAACAACCTCGGCAACCAGATCTGGGGCCTCGAGTGCTACCGCCTGGTCCGCGGCACCCCAGGTCAGGTCGACCCCGAAACCGGCGCGGAGACCGATCTGTTCGCCGGGGTGGCATGACCCGCCGGACGCACGCACACAGGTCGTAGCCCCGCCGTCGTGTCCGACTACGTACGCTCGCTCGGGACGGTCGGGCTCGGCGTCCTCGGCGCCCTCACCGGCGTCTGCGGGGCCGTGGTCTCCCGGATGGACGCCCGCGTGCTCGGTGTGCCGCTCCCTTACGGTCTGGTGCTCGCGATCGCCGCGGCGACCCTGCTGTTCTGGCAGGCCCGGAAGTTGCGCGGACTCGCCGGCGCGACCGCGGCGGCGCTCGGCTGGGGCGTACCGGTCGTCATCGGGTTGTGGCCGCGTCCGGAAGGCGACATCGTGTTCGCCGCCGACGGTTTCGGTCTCGGATACATCTGCCTCGGTGTGGTGGCCGCGGCGTGGAACGTGGGGCGGGCGCGTGACCACCACGAGGAGTCCCGTACGACGGGTATGGTCGATGGACGTGCTCGAAGGACTCGGTGAACCAGGGCCGCTGCAGGACTCGGCATCGCCCGACTGTGCGGATGCCCTCGACGCATCCTCGTCCGCGACCTGGCAACCGGTCGATGACGTGACCTACCGCCGCGCGCTCGCACGGTTCGCCAGCGGCGTGACCATCGTGACCACCCAGGTCGACGGGGTCGACCATGCGATGACCGCGAGCGCGTTCACGTCGGTCTCGCTGCGGCCCCCGCTGGTCCTCGTCTGTGTGGAGCGGGTGGCGCGATTCCACGAGGCGGTGCTCGCGAGCGGCCGGTGGGCTGTCTCCGTGCTCCCGGCCGATGCACACGACGTGGCCACCTGGCTTGCCATGCGTGGGCGTGCGCTTGACGGCCAGCTCGCGGGCATCGCCATCCGACGCGGCATCACCGGGGCCGCGTTGCTCGCCGACGCGATCGCCACGCTGGAGTGCCGTACGTGGGCGGTCCATGACGGCGGGGACCACTCCATCGTCGTGGGCGAGGTCGTCGCGGCCGAGCCGGTCAACGGCCTGGCCGACCTTCCCGCCGACCCGGCGGCCTGGGGTGGTCGGTCGCCGTCACCGGCTCCGCTCGTCTACTTCGCGGGCGGCTACCGCACCGTCACGGAGCCAGCGGTCCCCGAGTGACATCCTGGACATACACCGCATGCTGGCTTGTAGGCCGCAACCAGCGGAAACCCTCCGGCCTGACCGAAGCTGTCCGTAAGCACTGCGGCATGAACGGGTAGCGTCAGCGGTTGCGGATCCATATCAGCCCGACACCGATAGGGCTCGCTCCTTGCCGAACCCTTTACTCTTGGCGGACTGTCAGCGTCGGCGCCTAGTCTGTGTCCTCGATCTGGGCGGCGGCATCGCGAGCGATGGAAGCGGAGGCACCGTGTACGAGCCGGGGGGAACGGGACAGGCATTTGCCTTGCCACCTCCGCCTGAACGGCGCAGGGGCCGGATCATCGCGCTCGCCGTCGGCGGCGTCCTGATCGTGGTCCTCGGGGTCTATACCGTGATGGTCTTCAGCCTTGGTGACCGGGTACCCCGAGGCACGACCATCGCCGGTGTCCCGCTCGGTGGGCTCACCCGTGCCGCCGCCGAGGCCAGGTTGCGCGACCAGCTCGTCCCTCGGGCAGACCAGCCGATCAAGGTCACCGCCGCGGGCAAGTCGTACTCCCTGAAACCCGCCGACCTCGGGCTCGCCCTCGACGTCTCCGCGACGGCCGACGCGGCCTACCTCGCCAGGACGTTCAACCCGGTCCGGGTTGTGGACGCACTCGTCGGCGGTGAGGAGGCCGCGCCCGTCCTGGCCGTCGACCACGAACGCCTCGACAAGTCCATGGCGGCCCTCGCGCGCAAGGTCGACACGCCGGCGAAGGAAGGCCGCATCACGTTCGCCGGAGGTACGCCGAAGGCCAGCGAACCAGCGTCCGGCCATGAGCTCGACCAGTCAAGGGCGTCCGACACGCTCCAGCGGGAGTTCCTCCTCACCTCCGGACCGATCGAGCTGCAGACCGCCGACGTCACGCCGAGGGTGAGCGCGGGCGAGGTCAAGCGGGCGATGCGCGACTTCGCCAACCCCGCGATGGCCGCTCCGGTGACCGTGCAGGTCGGCGACGAGTCGTTCGAGGCGACACCGGCGGAGATCGGGACGTCGCTGCAGATGGTCCCCGGTGAGGGTGGGAAGCTGACGCCCAAGCTGGACGGCAAGGCGCTCACCAAAGCGCTCGGCGGCAAACTCACCGAGGTTCAGGTCAAGCCCAAGGACGCCACGATCGTGATCTCCGGCGGCCAGCCGACGATCCGACCGGGCAAGATCGGCCACACGGTTCCGCCGGACAAGCTCGCGGCTGCCGTGGTGCGTGCGTTGCCGAAGTCGGCCGACCAGCGCCTGGCGCGGGTCGAGACCGTGACGGCGCAACCGAAGCTCACCACGGCGATGGCGGAGAAGCTTGGCGTGAAGGAGGTCGTCGGCGAGTTCTCGACGCAGTACCCGCACGCCGACTACCGCAACATCAACATCGGCCGCGCGGCCGAGCTGATCAACGGCACGTTGATCAAGCCTGGTGAGACCTTCAGCCTCAACGGCATCGTCGGTGAACGCACCGAAGCCAACGGATTCGCCAAGGGCCTCGTCATCAAGGGCGGCCGGCTCCGTGAGGAACTCGGGGGCGGCGTCTCCCAGGTGGCGACCACGACATACAACGCGGCGTTCTTCGCCGGCATGGAGGATGTCGAGCACCGCCCGCACGGCTTCTACATCAGCCGTTACCCGGTCGGCCGTGAGGCGACGGTCTACTGGGGCTCGCTCGACCTCAAGTGGCGCAACAACACGCCCTACGGCGTCTACGTCCAGGCCTGGCGCAACCTCAGCAGTCCCAGCAGCTACGGCGGCGTGACGGTGCGGCTGTGGAGCACGAAGTACTGGACGGTGAAGTCCGAGACGTCCGACCGGTACAACATCAAGAAGGGCAAAGTGATCCACGACCCCAAGCCGGGCTGCGTCCCGCAGGAGACCGGGGTCGACGGGTTCGAGGTCGACGTACGCCGGTGGATCTACCGCGGCGACGAGCTGGTCGCGTCCGAACGCGACCACGTGAAGTACAACGCCGAGGACGAGATCATCTGTGGGCCCGAGCCCGAGGAGACACCACCGCCGGAGGCCGCGCCCGATCCGCCGGCGACCGCGACAGACGAAACCCAGGACTGAGCCGCCAAGGAGGTCCTCGGCCGAGGAGGGTCCTCAGCTGGCGGTGGTGCGCGGGCCCGCCATCAGCCGTCCATAGGTGAGTAGTAGCGGTAGTGGTGGTCGACGCCGAAGCCGAGTCGTTCGTACAACGCCTTGGCGGCCGTGTTGGACGAACCGACCTGGAGATAGACCCAGCTCGCGCCCAGGTCGCGACCCCAGCGGCCGATGCGCGCCATGATGGCTCGGGCCATCCCGCGCCGGCGACACGGCGGCGAGACCTCCACGGCCGCCACTCCGAGCCAGGGACCGGTGACAACACCGCGACCGATGCCGGCCAGCTCCGGCCGGCGGTCAGCGGTCACGGCATCGGGCGGTCGCGCGACCCGGGCGAGGGCGACGTTCTCCGGGCTCGCCAGCACGTGCCGCGCGGCCTCGAGCGTGGTCGTCCTGCCGTACAACCCGAGCCAACTCTCGTCGAGGGTCCTTCCGAGTTCGACGTCGGCGGCCGAGCTGTCGGCGGCTGAGATGTCGGAGAGTCGCGCCATCATCTCGTCGAGCCGGGCGACCTGCACTTCCGAGGTCGCGTACGCCTCCTTGCCGCTTGTCACGACGGCCCAGCCACGGCCGCGGAGCGCCTCTTCCATGCCGGAGCCGACCGCCACCTGGATCCGGGCGGGGAGGCCGGCTCGGGCGTAGAACCTCTCGACGAACGCCAGTGCATCTTCGAGCGGCAGCCCCGGATCACCATGCGGTACGACCGAGTTGGCACGCCCGGTGAACCCGTCAGCGGCCTGGAGCAGCCACCCACCGAGGCGTTCGGTGACCAGTGCCGGCCAGCCGTGTGCGGACACCAGGGCCAGGGACGTCCCGCTTTCTGGCTGAGTGACGGGAATCACGCGTCGGGCCCCGGCTGTCGCCTCGCACGCCGCGGAGGGGCGGGTGGGACCGGTTTGCCCGCGACCACATCCTCGTCAGCGATCTCGATCACCTCGCCAGTCGAGCGTCGGATGAGGATTATCCCATTCGTCCAGGACTCCAGGACGCCGAGGACGTCGCCGTAGATCGGCCGCCCGCTCGCCGCGCTCTCAGCCGCCAGCCGCCGGCGTACGACGACGCGCCGACCGATGTCAGCCGGCGACAGTGCCATGGAATGGACCCCTTCGACCCGGGTGTTGAACCGTCCTGGCGATACTAGGAGGGTCAGCTCGAGACGAGGAGGAACCGGTGACCTACGTCATCGCGCAGCCGTGTGTGGACCTCAAGGACAGGGCCTGTGTGGACGAGTGCCCCGTCGACTGCATCTACGAGGGCTCGCGCATGCTCTACATCCACCCCGACGAATGTGTCGACTGCGGTGCGTGCGAGCCGGTCTGTCCCGTGGAGGCGATCTTCTACGAGGACGACGTTCCGGACCAGTGGAAGGACTACTACGCCGCGAACGTCGACTTCTTCGACGACCTCGGCTCGCCGGGGGGGGCCGCCAAGACCGGGGTCATCGAGAAGGACCACCCGCTCATCGCGGCTCTGCCACCGCAGATCACCGAGGAGTGACCGAGGCCATCTCCTCGTGATCATGTCGGTGATCATGAAGCCGAACGGACGCACAACACCGCGAGACGTTCATGATCATCGACATGATCACGGCCAGGTCGGCGGTCATGGTCGTGCACATGATCACCGACATGATCACCGAAGGCTGAGGCGAGAGGAACATCGTGCGAGGCCCGCTGCCGGACTTTCCCTGGGACAGACTGGACCCTGACAAGCAACGCGCGGCCGCCCATCCGGACGGGATCGTCGACCTGTCGGTCGGGACCCCGGTCGACCCCACCCCGGAGGTCGTCCGCGAGGCACTCTGCGCCGCCGCCGACGCCCCCGGGTACCCCACGACACACGGCATCCCTGCACTGCGGGAGGCCGCGGTCGGCTACCTCGACCGGCGCTTCGGGATCACCGGGCTCGAAGCTGCCGCCGTCCTTCCGACGATCGGCTCGAAGGAGTTCGTCGCCTGGCTGCCGAGCACCCTCGGACTCGGCGTGGGCGACGTCGTGGTGGTGCCGGAGACGGCCTATCCGACGTACGCCGTCGGCGGACAGCTCGCCGGCTGCACCGTCGTACCGGCGGACTCGACCATGGCGCTGGGGCCGGAGACGCCTGCCCTCGTGTGGTTGAACTCACCGTCCAACCCGACGGGCCGGATCCTGCCGGTCGAGCACCTCGCGAAGGTCGTCGCCTGGGCGCGCGAACGCGGTGTCACCGTGGTGTCCGACGAGTGCTACCTCGAGTTCGGCTGGGACGCCCGACCGGTCTCGGTCCTGCACCCGGACGTGTGCGGTGGCAGCCACCAGGGTCTGCTCGCCGTCCAGTCACTGTCCAAGAGGTCCAACCTCGCGGGCTACCGGGCCGGCTTCGTCGTCGGCGATCCCGTGCTCATCGATCGGCTTCTCGGCGTACGCAAGCACGCCGGGATGATGGTCCCGCGCCCTGTTCAACAGGCGATGGTCGCGGCCCTGGACGACGACGCCCATGTCGACGCCCAGCGGGAGCGCTACGCGGCGCGACGGGAGGTCCTCCGCCGGGCGTTCGAGGGAGCGAGGTTCCGGATCGACCACTCCGAGGGCTCGCTGTACCTCTGGGCCACCCGCGACGAACCCTGCTGGGACACCGTGCGTTGGTGTGCGGACAGAGGCATCCTGGTAACACCAGGTGACTTCTATGGTGCCGCGGGTGTCCGGCATGTCCGGGTAGCGTTCACCGCGACGGACGAACGGGTCGCCGCTGCCGCGACTCGGTTGGAGGCCACGCGAGATCCGGCGTGACCTTCGATGCCTTTGACGAATTGCCGAAACCCGCAACATGGGCTGGACGGAGGACGAGGGTGAGCGACGTACATTTCACGCTGGGGCACGGCGACGACCAGGTGGAGTTGCCCGTGGTCAAAGCGACCGAGGGTTCGTCCGGAATCGACATCTCCTCGCTCCTGCGAACCACCGGTCACGTGACGCTCGATCCGGGCTATGTCAACACCGGTGCGTGTACGTCGGCGATCACCTACATCGACGGTGACGCCGGCGTTCTGCGTTACCGGGGATATCCCATTGCCGAGCTTGCGGAGAAGAGCAACTTTCTCGAAGTGTCGTACCTCCTGATTTACGGCACCCTGCCCACTCAGGCACAGTACGAGGATTTCGCCGACAAAGTACGCCGGCACACTCTTCTCGACGAGGATCTCAAGCGGTTCTTCGACGGATTTCCTCGCGATGCCCATCCGATGCCGGTGCTGTCGTCGGCGGTCAACGCGCTGTCGACGTTCTATCAGGAAAGCCTCGCGCCGTTTGACCCGGAGCAGGTCGAGATCTCCACGGTCCGGTTGATGGCCAAGCTGCCCACGATCGCTGCGTACGCCTTCAAGAAGACGATGGGCCAGCCGTTTCTGTACCCCGACAACTCGCTCGGATACATCGAGAACTTCCTCCGTATGACCTTCGGCCTCCCGGCCGAGCCGTACCACCCGGACTCTGCGGTGGCCGAAGCGTTGGACCTGTTGTTCATCCTGCATGCCGACCATGAACAGAACTGCTCCACATCAACGGTCCGACTGGTCGGGTCGAGCCAGGCCAATCTTTTCGCCTCGGTTTCCGCCGGCATCAATGCACTTTCCGGCCCTCTGCACGGCGGCGCGAACGCCGCTGTGCTCGAGATGCTGGAATCCATCGCGGCCGAGGGTGGCGACGTCGGTCACTTTGTCGACCGCGTGAAGAACAAGGAACGCGGCGTCCGGTTGATGGGATTCGGGCACCGCGTCTACAAAAACTACGACCCGCGGGCCGCCATCATCAAGAAGACCGCAGACGATGTGCTCGCTCGGCTCGGCAAGTCCGACCAACTTCTCGACATCGCCAAGGAACTCGAGGAAGTCGCGTTGCACGACGACTACTTCGTCGAGCGAAAGCTCTACCCCAATGTCGACTTCTACACCGGCCTGATCTACCGCGCCATGGGCTTTCCGACCACGATGTTCACCGTGCTGTTCGCCATCGGCCGGTTGCCCGGCTGGATCGCCCAGTGGCGGGAGATGGTCAGCGATCCGGCGACCAAGATCGGTCGCCCGCGCCAGGTCTACATCGGCGAGCCCGAGCGCTCGTTCGTTCCGATCGACCAGCGCTGAGCATCCACGCGCTGGGCCTCGGCTGGGGTTGCGCGTCCGCCGACCTTCGGCAAACTCGGCAAATGACCACGCTGCCCATGCGTTCGGAATCCGGGACAGGTGTCGGTGCCTCGGCGGCAACCACAGGCATGGGTAGCGTGGTCATTTGCAGCGAGGTTCGCGGGGAAGGGCCGGCGAGCTTCGCGGGGAAGGGCCGGCGAGCTTCGCGGGGAAGGGCCGGCGAGGTTCGCGGGGAAGGGCCGGCGAGGGCCTGGGACCCCGGGACCTGGAAGTCCACGGACGAGGCTGTCACCCGGTGGCGAGCACGATGCGGATCCGACCCGCGGGAGCCGACTGATCGGCCTGTCGCCACCCCTTGGTCGATTCCGCAGCCGACCAGGTGCGCTCGCCATAGGACACCGACACGATCCCGAACCGCTGGGAGTACGCCACCGCCCACTGGGCGACCGACCATCCGTACGACGGTGCCGTGTCACCGAGGGGGATGTCGACGGTTCCTTCCTCGTCGTCGCCAGAGCCAGAGCCAGGGCCGTCGCCGCCAGCGCCGTCGCCGCCAGCGCCGGGATTCCTACCCCGACCATCCGTGCGCACCTCGTCTGGACCGGCCCCGTCGGCCGTCGTGCGGGACCGGCTGGCGACGTCTCCGGCCCGCGCGCCGTCCGGGCTGCTACCGAACGCCTTCGCCAACTCGCTGCGGAGGGCGTCCGGGTCGGCGGTGGTGGGTGCCTCCCGCAGCTCGCAGAAGAATGCGGCCGGCGTCTCGCCGGTCAGCGACGACGCGAGGGCCCGCGCACCCGGCTCGTGCTGGGCGTAGGCGCCACCGTCCGCGGAGTTCTGGACCAGTTGCGCCGCGTCGGCGATCTCCATCGCGTCATAGCCGTCGATCTTCGCCAACGCGGTGTAGAAGCGTGACGTCGCGTAGTAGGGGTCGAGGATCTCCTCGGGCGTCCCCCAGCCCTGGCTCGGCCGTTGCTGGAAGAGGCCTACCGAGTCGCGATCGCCGTAGTCGATGTTGCGTAGGCCGGACTCCTGGAACGCCGTCGCCAGGGCGATGGTCGCGGCCCGTGCCGGCATCCCACGCTGCACTGACAGAGCCGAGATCAGGGCGGCGTTCTCGGCCTCCTCGATGCTGAGCCGGGTGGTCCTGTCCAACACGCGGGCAGAGCAGCCGTCGACGAGCGGCTGCTCGAACAGCTTCTCCGACGCGATCTTGGCGCCGATGACCACCACAGCGCCGGCCGCCGCGAGTCCGAGGCAGACTCGGACAACCTTGCCCCCGCGCATCAGTCGTCCCGGAGTCAGTCGTTGGCGTGGAGGGCGGTGTTGAGCTCGACGCCGGTTCCACCGCGGGGGAGTGCCTCCAGGGCGCCGGAGAGGCTGTTGCGGCGGAACAGCAGGCCGGGCATGCCAGACAGCTCGAGCGCCTTGACGATCTCGCCGTCGGGGAGCCGGATCTTCGAGCCAGCCGTGATGTAGCAGCCCGCCTCGACCACGCAGTCGTCGCCGAGCGAGATCATGATGCCGGCGTTGGCACCGACCAGGCAGCGCTTGCCGATCGAGACGACCTGGGTGTTCCCGCCCGAGAGGGTGCCCATGATCGAGGCGCCGCCACCGATGTCCGAGCCGTCCTCGACGATCACGCCGGCCGAGATCCGGCCCTCCACCATGGAGGAGCCGAGCGTGCCGGCGTTGAAGTTGACGAAGCCTTCATGCATGACCGTCGTGCCCTCGGCGAGGTGTGCCCCGAGCCGTACCCGGTCGGCGTCGGCGATGCGTACCCCGGCCGGTACGACATAGTCGACCATTCGCGGGAACTTGTCGATCCCGTAGACGGTCACCGCCCGGCCAGCCGCCCGCAGCCGCCGGCGGGTCTGCTCGAAGGCGTCGACGTCACAAGGTCCCTCGCTGGTCCAGACGACGTTGGCGAGGACACCGAAGATCCCCTCGACGTTGGCATCGCGCGGGCGGACCAGCCGGTGCGAGAGCAGGTGCAGTCGCAGGTAGGCGTCCGGCGCGTCGGCCGGCGGGTGGTCGAGCGACGCGAGGACGGTACGTACGACAGTGGTGCGTACTCTCCGCAGTTCGTCGTCCCCTTCGAGCGCGACGAGCTCGGCCGGAGGTTGGTCGTCCTCGGGTCCCGGTGGTCCCAGCGCGGGCGTCGGGTACCAGGTGTCGAGGATCCTGCCGGCGTAGGTCGAGGTGGCGACTCCGAAGCCCCAGGCACCAGGTGTGTCGGTCATGGCATTCAGCCTGCCAGAGCGCGGGCTCGGCCTGCGCGCGGGTCCGCAAAGTTCGCCCACGGTGGCCGGGGTTGCGCCGGAGCGAAAATTTCCGGCCGGGTTGGGTCGTCCAGGGTGTGAATCGTCGCCCGCCGGACCCGCCGGGCAGTGGCAAGATGTCGTGCGGACTGCGGTTTCCGACCGTTTGCCTGCCGGCTTTCTCACCAGGGGAGCAACCAGCACATGACGTCGCTCAAGGTCTTGTTCATCGGTGGCACGGGCATCATCAGCTCCGCCTGCGGCGCCAGAGCCGTCGCGACCGGGATCGACCTCACGATCCTCAATCGCGGCACGACAACACACCGCGCGGTGCCCGAGGGCGCCGAGGTGATCCAGGGCGACATCCGTGACCCCGAGTCCGCGCGGTCGGCGCTCGGAGACCGGGAGTTCGACGTCGTGGTCGACTTCGTGGCCTTCACACCCGACCAGGTGCAGGGCGACATCGACCTGTTCTCCGGGCGGACGGGCCAGTACGTCTTCATCAGCTCGGCGTCGGCCTACCAGACGCCGCCAGGGAGGCTGCCCATCGTCGAGTCCACGCCGCTGCGCAACCCCCACTGGCAGTACTCCCGCAACAAGATCGCCTGCGAGGACCTGCTCATGTCGGCGTACCGCGAGCGCGGGTTCCCGGCCACCGTCGTCCGCCCTTCGCACACCTACGACCGGACAGCCATTCCGACGATGGGGCACTGGACCGACATCCACCGGATGCGTCAGGGCCAGGGCGTCGTGGTGCACGGCGACGGCACCTCACTCTGGGCGATCACGCACCACACCGACTTCGCCAAGGCGTTCGTCGGCCTGCTCGGCCACCCGAAGGCCGTCGGCGACAGCTTCCACATCACGACCGACGAGATCACGACGTGGAACGAGATCTACGACGCGCTCGCGGCCGCGGCCGGAGTCGAGGCGAACCTCGTCCACGTCGCGTCGGACACGATCGTGGCGGCCGAACCCAACCTCGAGGGTGCGCTGCTGGGCGACAAGGCGCACTCGGTGATCTTCGACAACTCCAAGGTCAAGGCCCTCGTGCCGGACTATGTGGCGACCATTCCGTTCGCCGCCGGTGCCAGGGAGATCGTCGACTGGTACGACGCACACCCCGAGCGTCAGACGGTGAACGATGATATGAACGCGTTCTTCGACAAGCTGGTCGCCGCCGCGGCTGGGTGAGCACCTGGGGACCGGGATCCACCCGGTCCCACAGCGTTGCGGCCTACCAGGCCGGCAGGCTCACGACTGAGCCGGCGGCTCGATCGGTTCCGGCGCAAGCTGGACGATCCGGAAGTGGTTGCCGAACGGGTCGCGTCCGCCGCAGTCGATGCCGTAGAAGTGCTCGGTCGGCTCCTGGGTGAACTCCACGCCGCGCGATTTCAGTACGTCGTAGGTCTTGCGGCAGTCGTCGGTCGTGAGACCGAAGGTGAAGCCGGTCGCCCCCTTGGTGACGAGGTCGCGGATCTGCTCCGCCGAGGCCTCGTCGATCGAGGGCGGGCCCGGCTTCTCCAGCAGGATCTGGCGGTCCGGATCTCCCGGGACGCGGACGGTCAGCCATCGCATGACGCCGAGATCCATGTCCGCGGCGACCTCGAGGCCCAGCTTGTTGACGTAGAAGTCGTACGCCTCGTCCTGGTCGAGGACAAAGACGTGCGAGATGTTGATGTTGTTGTACATGGTGGTTCTCCTGGGTGTTTGGACGTGGGAACGGTTCGGTCACGACGCTAGTCAGCGGCGGAAGCGGGAGCTTCTCCGAAACTGCTCTTCACGGCCGGCGCCAACTCCATCGGGCCGCTCGGTCGTGTCCAGGACATCACGAAACAGCCGGGGACCGCGGTGCGGTCGACGCGCCGTCGATACCCCGACGGCGACTCGCCCACGATGTCGCGGAAGGTTCTACTGAACGTGCCGAGGCTCGTGAAGCCGACCTCGAGGCAGATGTCGGTGACGCTGCGGTCACTCTCGCGGAGCAGGAACATCGACCGCTCCACCCGCCTCCGCTGGAGGTACCGGTGTGGCGTCTCGCCGAACGTCGCCCGGAATGTCCGGATGAAGTGGGACTCGGAGACGTGGGCGATCCGGGCGAGAGCTGGGACGTCGAGGGGCTCTGCGTACGCACGGTCCATCGCGTCGCGGGCGCGCAGCAATAGGCGATTGGACCGCTCCACGGCTCTGCTCACGAGGTCATCACACCACGCATCACCATGGCATCACCGACGAGGATGTACGCGGCAGAGTCCGCCTCGCCGCGCCGGATGGCAGACTGCCCGCATGCCTTCGCAGGATCAACTCGATCTCGGCTCGGACGTCGCCTCGCTTACGGAGTCCCTCGTCGACTGCGAGTCGGTGAGCGGAAACGAGCGGGCGCTGGCCGACCGGGTCGAGGCTGCGCTGCGGCCCCTGTCGCATCTGTCGACGACGCGGCGCGGCAACACCATCGTGGCGCGAACCGAGCAGGGCCGCGCCGAGCGCGTGGTCGTGGCGGGACACCTCGACACCGTGCCGGAGGCGGGCAACCTGCCGTCGCGCCGGGTCGGCACCCGCATCTACGGGCTCGGGGCGTGCGACATGAAGGGCGGCGTGGCGGTGGCGCTCCGCCTCGCTGCCGCGGTCGCCGAACCTGTCCGCGACGTGACGTACGTCTTCTACGACTGCGAGGAGGTCGAGGCCGAGAAGAACGGGCTCGGCCAGCTGGCCCGGCACTCGCCCGCCGTGCTGGCCGCGGACTTCGCCGTCCTCATGGAACCGTCGAGCGCCCAGGTCGAGGGCGGGTGCCAGGGCACTCTGCGGGCCGACATCGTCCTGCGTGGCAAGCGGGCGCACAGCGCACGGGCGTGGATGGGCGCGAACGCGATCCACGCCGCCGGCGAGGTGCTGGCCCGGCTGGCGTCCTACCAGGCGCGCGAGGTCCCGATCGACGATCTCGTCTATCGCGAAGGGCTCCACGCCGTCGGCGTCACCGGCGGTGTCGCGGGCAACGTGATCCCGGACGAGTGCCGGGTCACCGTCAACTACCGCTTCGCGCCGGACCGGTCGGAGG
Organism: Actinopolymorpha sp. B17G11; assembly: GCF_040196095.1. Taxonomy (NCBI): domain Bacteria; kingdom Bacillati; phylum Actinomycetota; class Actinomycetes; order Propionibacteriales; family Actinopolymorphaceae; genus Actinopolymorpha; species Actinopolymorpha sp. B17G11. Next base: position 405 of record NZ_JBEFTW010000049.1, on the reverse strand, counting down.
ACGAGGCGTTCGCGCACGTGCGCGAGGTGTTCGGCGACCACGCCGTCGAACTTCGCGACAGCGCACCGGGGGCATTGCCAGGGCTGGATCGCCCGGCAGCGGCCGACTTCGTTGCGGCGGTGAAGGCCGAGCCGCGGCCGAAGTTCGGCTGGACCGACGTCGCCCGCTTCGCCGAGCTGGGCGTGCCGGCGGTCAACTACGGCCCGGGCGAGTCACAGCTGGCCCACACCAAGGACGAGTACGTCGAGATCGCGGAGCTGCACCAGTGCGAGGAACGCCTCACCGCCTGGCTCACGGCCTGACCTTCTCGCGCTCCCAGCCCAAACCCCCAGCCCAAACCCCCAGCCCAAACCCCCAGCCCAAACCCCCAGCCCAAACCCCCAGCCCAAACCCCCAGCCCGAACC
>NZ_JBEFTW010000048.1:0-48284 GCF_040196095.1 Actinopolymorpha sp. B17G11 | reverse complement strand
TACCCGTACTGACCCCCGACATCAGAGTCCGTACGAGCAACTGCCCCGGACCCACGCGCGCCAGGTCGAGCGTCGCGCACTCGATGTCACCGGGTCGCCGACACACGACAGCATCACAACTCGGCAAGGCTCCACCTCTCCGTCACTCGGGGCGAGGGGTCTCGGCCAGCATACGGAGCGCCGACCAGGCGCCGGGCACGTCGAGACTGCGGGCGGCGTAGGACTTGGTGAGCAGGGCGTCGTCGAGGTAGTTGTCGTGCTTGTCGGCCGCCTTGTTCGCGACCTTCTCGGCCAGCTCCAGCGGATCGGGCGGCGGAGCGCAGGCGAGCTGCCGGATGAGCTCCCACAGACCCACGACGTTGGTACGCCGGACGGTCAACGCCACACCGTCCTGCCCGACCTCGAGCCGGTGGTCCCTGAGGACGACCGACAGGGTGTTCATGATCTTGTCGCCGCGCCAGGGCAGCAGCACGGTGTCGCGTCCCCACGACAGAAGGGGCTGCTGGTCGAGGCTGAGCCGCCGGTATGCCGCGCGCCCCTCGGCCAGCAGGCGTTGCGCGGTCCGGTCGAGGTAGACCGGGACCGCGTCGGCTTCGTACCACGTACGCATCCGGCGGCGCACCTCGTCGGCGACGTCAGGGCCCATGCCGGGGAACGTCGGCGGTCGCCCGCCCCGGGCGGGCGCCAGGTCGATGACCCGCTGCTGCGACTCGACCGCGAGCACCCGCCAACGCCGGCCGCTGAAGATCAGCAGGCTGCCGACGGAGATCGGGTACTCGACCGGCAGCGATCCGAGCGTGCGTCCGTACGACACCAGCCGGTACTCGTCGTCGGTCGTGAACGCGGTGTAGAAGCTGAAGTGGTTGATCAGCTTCTCCCCCGCCGACCCGGGGAGCAGGAGACCTTCGGTGTCCTGGCTGATCAGGTCCGCCTCGCCCATGGCGCGCAGGAGCGCGACGAACGTTCCCTTGTCGACCGTACGAAACGGCCCGTGGGCGCACAGCGCGTCGAACAGCGGCTCCGCCTCGGCGCCGCCGCGTTGGGCGATGACCGACAGGATCTGCTGGAGCAGCGTCGACAGGTGCAGCCGGTGCAGGTCCGGCGGTTCGTACCACCGCTCCAGCAGCAGGTCGACCATCGCGATCGTCTGCATCAGCTGGCTGCGCAGGGCGTCGGCGGGTGGGGTGTGGTCGGTGAGTTCGGGTTCGGAGACGTACATCCGGAGCACGGCGGGCTGGCCGCGCCGGCCGGACCGGCCGAGGCGCTGGCGCAGGACCGAGACCGCAAGCGGAGAACCGATCTGGGCTACCGAGTCGGCAGAGCCGATGTCGATTCCCATCTCCAGCGTGGACGTGCAGACCGCCGTCGTCGGGGTGTCGGACGCCTTGAGCCGGTCCTCCACGTGCTCCCGGACCTCCTTGGACAGGTTGCCGTGGTGGGGCTGGAACTCGTTCGGGACGTTGGCGGCCGCACTACGCCGGGAGAGCAGGTCGGTGTAGATCTCCACCAGGCCGCGGGCGTTGGTGAAGACGAGGTTGTCGCTGCCGCGCAGCGTGGCGAAGAGGTGGTCGGCGATCGCACCCTTGTCATAGTCGACGCCGGTCTCGCCGGTCGGATCGGCGTTGACCTTGACCGGATCCGCGGCGATGTACCCCCGCAGCTGCATGCGAAGCTCGGTCCTGTCGTCATTTCTGGGCGAATCAGCGTCGACGGAGGAGACGACAGCCACGTCGGGTCCGGCCCCCGGACGAAGGAACTCCGCCGCGGCACCGAAGTCGCCGAGCGTCGCGGACAGCGCGATGCGGGGAATCCGGTGCCTGACCGCGAGCTCGAGTCGGTGCAGGAGGGAGCGAAGCTGCGCGCCGCGCTCGGTGCCGATGAACGAATGCAGCTCGTCGATCACCACGTACCGCAGCCCGCCGAACAACCGCACGATCTTCTCGCCCTGGTTGACGAACAGCGACTCCAGCGACTCAGGCGTGATGAGCAGCAGGCCGTCCGGGTTACGGGTGACGAGGCGCTTCTGCGAGCCCGCGACGTCGCCGTGCCAGCGGTGCACGGGCAGGTCGAGGTGCTCGCAGAGCTGGTCGAGCCGGGAGTGCTGGTCGTTGATCAACGCCTTCAGCGGACTGAGGTAGAGCGCCTTGACGCCGGGCTCCGCGGTGTCGTCCTCCGCCTGCATGGCGATGACCGAGCAGATCGGCAGCCAGGCCGCCTCCGTCTTGCCGCTGGCCGTTGCGGCGGCGACGATCACGTCGCGGTCGCCGGCCATGATCGGCGCGGCCGCGTGCTCCTGCGCGCTCCGCAGCGACTGCCAGCCCTGGTCCCAGATCCACTGGCGTACGCGGGGATGGAAGCGTTCGAACGCCGACGACGCCGACGACGTCGCCGGCTCCGGGACGGCGACGGCCGGCGGGTCAGAGCCGGAAGCTGGTGAGGTCGTCGTCATCAGGCGATCCTGCAGATCGGACGGGAGCGGGCGCGGCGTCGTCGGCGGGCGTGGTCGGCGCGGCGTCGTCGGCGAGTGGCGCGAGCTCCGGATCCGTCTCGGCCGCGAGACCGACCGTGCCGACCAGCTTCCGCCAGTCTTCGCCAGGGTTCTGCTCCAGCACGGCGAGCAGGTCGAGGAAACCCTTGATCGTGTTGCGTGGCGTACGGAAGTAGGCATCGCCGATGCGGGAAGCGCAGTGTCGCATGTACGCCTCCAGCCCTTCGTCCGGCACCAGGTAGGCCGCCGGGTCACCGCCGGCGAACACGTGGCGCAGCTTGCCCAGCAGGATGTAGAGGTCCTCGGGTGAGAGGTTGGCGAGGCGCAGGACCGGGCCGGAGTGGTCGACCAATCCGTCGGTGGCGAAGGTGTTCTCGGCCAACCGAGACTGCAGGGCCGGATAGCTGAAGAGCCCGCGCCGGGTGTCGAGCAGGAAGTCCGGCGTACCACCGAAGACGAAGCCGAGGCTTCCCGCGCTGCCCTGCAAGCTGTCGTTGACGATGCGCAGGAGCTGTTCGTAGTTGGCGTTGCGGGCCTGGGTGTTGGCCAGTTTGTAGAGGTTGACCATCTCGTCGAGGCAGACCAGCAGCCCACCGTAGCCGGCCAGCCGGACGAAGCGGGCCAGCAGCTTCAGCTGGTCGTAGACGTTGCTGTCGTCGACGATCGTACGTACGCCAAGGGCTTTTCGAGCCTCGGTCCGGGTGGAGAACTCGCCCCGCAACCACCGCACCGCGTCGGTCTGCAGCTGGTCATCGCCGGTGTCATGGCCCCGCCAGTACGCCGCGATGACCTCGGCGAAGTCGTAGCCGCCGGTCAGCTCCGCCAACTCGGCGAGACGGGCACGGATCACGTCGTCCGGAGCCTCGGCGTTGTCGCGCGCCTGCGCCAGCGCGGCGGTCACGAAGCGTTCCACGACGCCCGCCATGGCACCGCCGTCCGGCTTGGCCCGGGTGGCCATGCTGCGCATCAGCTCGGTGTAGAGGCTGCGTGCCTGACCACCCGTGGCGTGCAGGCGCCGGTCGGGCGACAGGTCGGCGTGCACTGTCACCAGCTTCTGCTGCAGGGCGATCGACCGGACCAGGTGCAGGAAGAACGTCTTGCCCGACCCGAACTCGCCGATCACGAACCGTGCGGTCGATCCGCCGTCGTCGACGCGGGCGATGTCGGACACCAGGGCCTTGACCTCGGCGACGCGGCCGACCTGGATGTGCTGTTGTCCCGCGCGGGGTACGACGCCCGCGCGCAGCGCCTGCACCAACGTGTCGCGATCCCGTGGCCGGATCCGGGTCGACGCCGCGTCGGATGTCGTGGTCGTGGGCGCGCTCGGCGTGGTGGTTCGCTCGGTGCGCTCGCTCATCCCGTTTCCCCTAGGAGCTCCTGGAGTACGTCGTCGTCGATCTCGAGGACGTCCTCGCCGGCCGTGAGGGGTTCGTCGGCGGCGTCGAGAGCGACCTCGTTGAGAAGGTCGAGGGCACCCGCCGGTAACAACCCCAGCCCGACCGCCAGGGCATCGAAGGCGTCCCGCGGCCAGGCCGGACGCTCGGCCAGGGCACGTAGTAGCGCCGAATGCGGCGCGTCGAGGCCGGGCACGAGCTCGACCCCGCCCGATTCGTTGTCGCAGCGCCCTGCGTGGGTGGACGCAAGGTCGCCCGCGTCGTTACCTGTCTCGTTCTCCGCGTCGCTATCCGGCTCGTTCTCTGCCACGCCCGCGGCATCGCCCTCGGCGGGTTCATCGTCGGCGAAGATGCGGTGCAGCAGGGTGGAAACGGTGGCGGTCTCGGCGAGCTTGGCCTCGATCGCGGCGGTGTCCAGCGGCATCAGCGCGGGCGGGTCCGGAGCGGGCACCCGTGCCGGATCCGGAGCTGGGACAGCGGGCTCGGCAGATGGTCGCCGCGGGAGGAGGTACTCGCCCACAGCCGCGCCGCCCGCCTGCACCGTCACCGGTTCGTTCGCGGGCAACGGCGTGGGCATGCGCACAGGCCCGGGCACAGCCACGGGCGCAGGAGGAGCCAGACCCGCTGGTGCAGACGCCGCCGCGGCGGGCACCGGCGCCCGCGCGGAAGCGGGCGCGATCGCAGACCTGGACGACATGGCAGATGGAGTCGTGAGCGAAGCGTGTACGCGGTTGGGCACGGTGTCCGGGTCCAACCCGAGTCGGCGGTAACTCGTCAGCAGACTGGTCACATGATGCGGCAGCACCGTGCCGCCCGCGGTGGCGGTCGTGATGAGCAGCTCGCCGATCTTCGCCCGGAGAGTGCCGGACAACCCGTCGAGGCGCCTTCGCAGTACCGTGAGGCCGCACTGGGCCGAGGTGGCCAACCAGTGCAGATGTGCGCCCAGCCGCAGGCGTTCACCGGCGCCGAGCGGGAGGGCCGCGCACGCCAGTTCGCTCACCTGCCGGCGCTGGTCCTCGCCGAGCTGGCTGTCGGCAGCCAGGACAGCCGCGGCGAGCTGCGCGAACGTGACGGCGGCCGCGTAATTCTCACCGGCCACCGGCGGAACGTCGACATCGGTTCGGAACACCACCGCGGCCTGACCGGCGGTCGGCGCCGGCCCACCCATGCGTACGTCCGGTTCGAGACCGATGCCGAGGTGGCCGAGCAGTCGGCACAGGGCGGCGGCCTCCCGTCGCGTCATCGCGCCAGCTGCCGTGGTGGGCCACCTGGCGATCAGCTCGCCGGCGTCAACAGTGGTCGATGATGCACCAGTGAGACGGCGCTCGATCCAGCCCTGCCACGCGGCGACCTCCGGGTCGAGCGCCCGCCCCTCCGCGTCGACCACCAGCTCGGCCGGCAGCAACGCCGCCGCCGCGATCGTGTCGCCCCGGTGGTCGTGGCGGCGCAGCCAGCGGCTGTAGGCACCGAGGTCGTCGGTGACCCTGCCGACCAACTCGGCGAGCCGCCGGCGTGGTTCGTCCGCCAGGTAGAGATCGGGAACATCCCGTCCGTACCGCATCGGCCGGAGGCCGGCGCTCGCGGGCTGGTACTCGACGCACAGGCGACGCTGGCCGGGCTCGACAAGCAGACCCTCACCATGGGCATCCGCGTACCGCACCGTGAACAACCGCGCGAACTCGTCCCGGCACCGGAACGCGGGAGTACGCAGGGAGATGTCGGGGTGGTACCACGCCCACGCCAGCGCCCATGTGGCCGGCAGCCGACGTCCTTCGGTGGCGAACGCACCCAACGCCCGCCGCAGTGTCATCGGCGGTGGCCACCTCGGCTCCCGAAGCTCGGGGACGGCGAACGCGTCCGATGGCGTCTCATCGGGAGCCCCGACCAGCTCGAGCAGGTGGGAGAACTCCGTCGCATAGCGCCGGAACGACGCGTGGGTGCCGTAGGCCTCGAGCAGGCCCTGCACTTCCGCGGCCAGCAAGGGCACCTCAGCACGCAGGGACGGGTCGGCCATGATGTCGTGGAGGAGGCGCCGCTCGAGGCCGTAGAAGAAGAGGAACACGTAACCGATCGGCACCCCCGGTGCGCGGCGACCGTCGGCGAGCCAGTGCAGGTAGGCGGCCCGGCTCTCCGGCGGGATCCGGTCGTACGACGGCCAGTAGCCCAGGTCCTTGCCGCCGGTCCCGGGACACCGGGGCGCGAGCTCCAGGTCAGGATCGATGAGTGCGGGCTCGACCCGGCCGCCACGCGCTGCCGGAAGTCGCCGGCCGAGGTAGATCATGCCGCCGGGGATGGCGTGTCCGCCGACGACCGTGTGGGCGCCCGGACGAAGCCACCGGGCATCTCGGGCGGACTGCCCGGCGAACGGATCAGCCGCCCAGTCGAGGGGGGCGAGGTCGGACGAGGTGGCACCGTGATCGTGGGCGGCGGCGCGGACGACGTTGCCCATCGACGAATCCCTGGGTGCCTGGCGTGAGGTGAGCGTTCGAACATAGTACCGGATCAAGAGATTCGGGTGCTTTCGGTCACCACGATTCGATGAGGGGGTCATCGTGCTCGTGCCGGAGCCATTCCTCGGTGAGGCGGCCGAGGCGGGCCGGGGAGGCCACACCGCGTAGGGCCGCGATCTTGCCGTCGCGGACCTCCAGGATCACCACGCCGACAACCCGGTCCTCGAGCGCGGCGATCATGGCGGGGGAGCCGTTGACCATGCCGGAGTGGATCGCCGGGGAGCCGCCGGCCAGTTTCCGTTTCGCCGGAGTCGGCTTGAAGCCGGCTCGCATCGTGGCGGCGATCCGCTCGGGGTCCGAGGTCCGCAGGATCTTCCCGCCCAGCCCGGCGCCGTCGGAGATCGCGGTCGCGTCGTCGGTCAACAACGCCAGCAGCCGTTCGGTGCGACCCGAGGAGGCGGCGTCGACGAACGCCTCGACGATTCGGCGCGCGGACGCATGGTCGACTTCACTGACGTTGCGCTCGGTCGCGATGCGGCGCCGGGCCCGGTGGGCGTGCTGCTGGCTCGCGGACTCGGTGATGTCGAGGATCTCGGCGATCTCGGCGTGGCTGTGGGAGAAGGCCTCGCGCAGGACGTAGACCGCCCGTTCGATCGGCGAGAGACGCTCCATCAGCGTCAACACCGCCAAGGTCACCGATTCGCGCTGCTCAACGGTGTCGGCCGGGCCCAGCATGGGGTCGCCGTCGAGGAGCGGTTCGGGAAGCCCGTCGCCGACCGCGCGTTCGTACCGCCTACTCGCCGAACGGAGCCGGTCCAGAGACAGGTTGGTGACCACCCTGGTCAGCCACGCCTCGGGCACCTGGATGCGCTCCCGGTCGGCGGCCTGCCAGCGCAGGAACGCGTCCTGCACCGCGTCCTCGGCGTCGGCGGCCGAGCCGAGCAGACGGTAGGCGAGCGAGGCCAACCGGTCCCGGTTGGCCTCGAAACGCTCCACGGTGGCGGCGTCCACGAACGCCACCCTAAATGGCCATCTAGGCGGCCACCGCCTCCGTGTGGCCTCCGGTCGTGGTCGCGAGACGGCGCTTGCGGGTCGGCAGTCCGTAGGTCGGGTGGCCCATGTTCCAGGCGGTCCCGTTGAGGACGAACGCCTTGACGCGCGCGGCGGCCCGACCGCGCAGCGACCACGACGTCGACCGCGCGTCGCCGTCGACCGCTTGGAAGATCGCGTCCTTCCCTCCGAGGCTGATGCAGTTGCCGAGGTAGGCCAACGGGGTCGTCGAGATCTTGCGACCGGTCAGGTCCCCGACGATCGCGGCCGTCGCCTGCATCCTGGTGAACCCCGCAGAGGCGCAGGACATCGGCAGCGGCCGACCGTTCTCGCCGATGGCGTAGACGCTGTCGCCTGCGGCGTAGACCTCCGGATGCGAGACCGACCGCATCATCCGGTCGACGGTGATCCGGCCGTCATCTTCGACTGCGAGACCGCTGGCGGCGGCGATGGGGTGGACGGCGAAGCCGGCCGCCCACACGGTCGCGTCGGAGGAGAAGGTGGTGCCGTCAGCGGCGACGGCCTTCGTCGCCTCGACGCGCTCGACCGTGGTGTGCTCGTGGACCGCGACGCCGAAGCGGTCGAAGGCGCGCATCAGGTGGCGGCGGGCCTTCGGTCCGAGCCACCCGCCCAGCTCGCCGGTGGTGGCGAGGGTGACCTGCAGGCCGGGGCGGCATTCGGCGATCTCGGTGGCGGCCTCGATCGCGGTCAGGTTGCCGCCGACGACCAGCACCGTCCCGTTTCCGCCCAGCTCATCCAGGTGCTGGCGCAGGCGCAGCGCCGCCGGCCGTCCGGCGACGTGGAAGGCGTGCTCGTCCACGCCCGGAACGCCGTGGTCGGCTGCCGTGCTGCCGAGTGTGTAGAGGAGAGTGTCGTACTCCAGCCGGTCGGTGCCGGCGCCGTCGGTCACGGTGACGGTCCGACGCTCGGGGTCGACGTCGGTCACGCGCGCCAGGTGCAGCCGGATGCCGGTGCCGGCGAACATCTCCGCCAATCCGTAGCGGCGCAGGTTCTGGCCGGCGGCGAGCTGGTGCAGGCGCATCCGCTCGACGAAGTCGGGTTCGGCGTTGACGACGGTGATCTCGAAGTCGGCGGGTTGGAGACGGCGGGCGAGGAACCCGGCGGCGGAGGCTCCGGCGTATCCGGCCCCCAGGACGATGATGCGGTGCCGCATGATCGTGCTCCTGTCTGTTCGCTTGCCCTCCGAACGAGACAGCACCCAGATTCCTGACAGGGATCGACTATGGAGTGGATCACCATGCACTAAAGCAGTGCGTACGACCTTCTGATTCTCGCCAAATCGCTCATTCCCCCACCAAGGGCCACGACTCGCCAGACCACGACACACGGCGGGAACGAAGCGCCCGGACCCCGCTCGGCTCAGCGGTACTCGGCGAGGCGTGGCCGCACGCCCAGCAGGACGAGCAGAGCGATCCCGGCCACGGCGCCGGGAAAGATCAGGTGCCAACCGTTCAGTGCCTTGTCACTCTCGGCGATCGCCCGGACGAATGCCTGCCTGTGATCCTTGATGAGCGCGACCATCGTGCGGTCGGTGTTGGCGAAGCCGTCGAGCAGGGGCCCCATCCGTTCCTCGATGCCGCGCAGCTTCTCCGCCGACGCGACGTTCTGGCGTACGTCGAGACGGTAGCTTCCCTCGTTGGCCTGCAACGTGTTGTTGGCGGCCCTCGACCGGGAGACCGAAAGGATCTTGTCGTGGCCTTCGGCCTTGGCCGCGGTGAGGTTCTCCTGCGCGACAGACAGCACGAAGAGGCTGGCCACGACGAGGACGAACGTCGCGACGGTCGCCAGGACCAGCGCCGGATTGAGGATGCGGCGGAACCGCGCCGACAGGTAGACCTGCAGCCCGATCAGGGCGAGGATCGTGGCGACGCCGCTCACGGCGATCCAGAGCGGGAGGTTGCTCACCTGCGACTGCGCGCGTTCATAGGTCCCCTGCACGGACTCGTCACTCTCCACGGTGACCGTCCGGGCTTTGGGCAACACGTCGCGGTTCATCAGCGTGTTGGCTTCGCGGTACAGGTCGATCGCCTGCTGCGGCAGCGGACCCGTGCCCTCCGTGCGCGCGTCCAGAATCATCGCCTGGGAGGCCAGGCGTTCGTACTTGCCGATCCCGTCCAACACCTCCCGGATGGTGTCGTCCTGGCCGCTGTCACCGGCGGCGAGACTGGTGGCCTGCATGACCGCGCGACTGGCCTGGGTGCGGCGATCTTCGTACCGCTCCAGGGCGGCGGTCCGGCTGATGCCGAGGCTCGCCTCCCTGCCGGCCAGCAGGACGTTGGCGACCTGGGCGTTCATGTCGCTGAGCGCGTAGTAGAGGTCGCCGGTGGCGACGACCTGTGGGCCCGCACCATGGCCGATGACGCGTACGCCGTCCCGGGCGTTGTCGATGGCCAGACTGCCGAACGTCGCCAGCGCCCCGAGGGTCAGGACGACAAGCACGGTGAGCATGCGCACGCGGCCCGGCGTCGTCCGCGCACGACGCAGGAGCCCACCGGCCGGTGGGGCCGCCGTCTTCACTGCCACCTCGCGTTCATCCCTTCCGGAGAGTGATGACGGTCCAGGCGCCGAGGTAGATCCGGTCGCCCTGGCGCAACGGAACTTCGATGTGTGCCGAAACCGGCTCGGGGTTGTCGTTGAGCAGCGTGCCATTCGTCGCGCCGAGGTCCACCAGCGACCACGCGCCGTCCGGCTTGGACAGGAGCACGGCGTGTTGGTGCGAGACGGCCGGATCCTCCGGCGGAAGGCTGAGATCGATGTCCGGCCGGATGCCCCGCCCGACGCTGCGGCGGCCGATCTGGACGAACTGCGCCGTGAGCGGATACTGCCGCTCGGGGTGGTACGACGGGTACGGCAGCGTGGTCGGGCTGGACCCGGTTTCTGCCATCAGCCGCTCGTAGTAGTCCCGGTCGGCACCGACGACGGCGATCCAGTCGACGCGGCTACCCGGCCAACCGCTCCCGGTCGATCCCGGCCAGCCACTCTCGGTCGATCCCGGCCAGCCACTCTCGGTCGATCCCGGCCAGCCACTCGTCGCCGGAGCGGCGGGCGGGGGTACCGCCTGGTGTGACCTTCTCGCCTGGAGCGTGTCGAACCCGCATCCTTCACAGAACCTGTCGACGAGCCGTTCACCGCAGACCGGGCAGTCGGGGGTGGACGACTCCGAGACCACGCCCAACACCGTGGTCGCGGACGTGCTCGTCGAAGGCATGCTGGTCATGCGGATCCCGCACGTCTCGCAGTAGTCGCTGTCGGCGGACTGATGACCGGCTGGGCACGTCGACATGTCACTCCTTGCGGGTACGAACGGTGCGGGTCGACCGGGTGTCGAGTGACATCTCGTCGACCTTGTCGACCACGGACTTCAGCCGCACAGTTCCGGACTCGTGGTCGATGACGTCGACAACTTTGTCCAGGAGCGCGGAGGTCGCTTCGTTCCCCGTCTGTCGCGCCAGGGTGACCGCCCGACCAAGCCGGGTCGTCGCCGTGTCGAGGTCACCGGACCGTTTGGCGTGCAGGCCAGCCTGGATGACCTCGGCGAGTTCCTGCTGACCGGTGTAGTGGGCGACCTGGGGATCGATCACGGTGTAGTCGCCCTCCTCGTCGGTCCACGACGCCAGGACGTTGCCGGACGCCAGGACCTCGGGCGGATCCCCGGGCTGGACCAGGCGGACCCAGGCGGCCCGCATCTCCTGACCGACCGCACCCGACATCACCTCGATGCAGATGTGGTAGTCGCGGACCTCGTTCCCCCACGAACCGGTCGGGAAGTCGTACGCCATCCGACCGGCCTTCACGCCACGCTCCGTCAGGTCCTCGACGCTCGGAAGGACCTGCCGGACGAACTTCAGCCGCGACGCCTCCGGCCGCCAGATCCGCAGGGCGACGTCGCCGATGGACTTGCCCATGGCGTGCTCGGTCATCGCGCGGAAGTCCGCTTCGAGGTCGTTGGGATCCGGAACGATGTCGACGCTTCCCAGGAGGGCCGAGGACACCCGGCGCAACTCGTCGGGCTCCCAGTCGGTGCCGACACCGCGACAGTCACACACGAAGCTCCCGGCGACCGCCGAGAGAGTCGCGCCGAACTGCTCCGGCGCCTCGTGTTCGTTCTTGCCGTCGGTCAACAGGATCGCGTGCCGGAGGTCGTCGCGGTGCGGAGCGAAGAGTTGGGCCGCGAGCTGGAGCCATGCCCCCATCGCCGTACCTCCGCTGGGAGCCAGGCCACCGATCGCCGCCTTCGCCTCGATCTTCGTACGCCGGTTGGCCTCGACCGTCTGCTCCTCGCGCGGGTAGACCATGGTGGCGACGTGGTTACCTGCGACCACCGCGAACGAAACTCCGTCGCGGAGGTTGTCGACCGCCTTCATCGCGGCCTGCCGGGCCGCCATGATCTTCGTGATCGGCCACTCCATCGAGGCCGACGTGTCCAGGATGATGACCTCCGCCATCCCGGTGTCGGGTTCCTCGCCCCCCAACAGTCCACCGAGTCCGGTCGACTCGATGGTCACAATCGCGTTGACCTCTCGCGCACCATGGGCGAGAAACTTGTTCTGGGAGATCGTCAACGTGAAACCGGAACCACCATTCATCCTCTATGCCCTCCCTCGGGTGGGTACGGAATCACGACCACGGTGACGTTGTCATGACCGCCGGCGTCGAGCGCCAACTGCACCAACGAGCGCGCAGCCGCCATCGGCGCCTTGGCAGCGCCAGGAACGGCCGCGGCCAGTGCCTCGGCCTGGGGAAGGTACTTCCACAGGCCGTCACTGCAGATGAGCACGGCACCAGGAGCGCCGGGCTCGCAGCTCACGATGCGCGGGCGGATGTCCTCCGCATCCGCCCCCAGCCACTTGACCAGGGCGCCGCCGTTCGGCTGCCTCCTGGCCTCGTCGTGAGTCATCTCCCCCGTCTCGGACAGATGGTTCACCAGGGAGTCGTCCTTGGTGAGAACGACAGACTGCGTCCGCGCGTCGGCGGCCAACCAGTACGCACGGCTGTCGCCCACCCAACCCACGGTCACCACGTCGCGCTCCACAATGGCCGATACATAGGTGCAGGCTGGTGCGTCAGCTGGTGATGTGGCAAGGGCCGACACCGCCTTCCCGGCACTGGCCACCGCCGCCTTGGTCGCCTCACCCGCCTGGTAGCCCGCACGGAGATGCGCGACCAGGGCCTCGGTGCCGACGTCGACCGCCGCCTGCGAGGCACGGTCGGGACGCGGCGAGTTCGAGATGCCGTCACAGACCACGGCCACGACCCCCCGCTCGTGACCGAACACGTAGTCGAGGACACCCACCGAGTCCTCGTTGCGATAGTGCTCCAGGCCCCGGTCGCTCACCCCCGCCGCACCCGGGTGGTCGACCTCCATGCGGTCACGAGGCTGCGGTTGCCTCGGCAGCAAGCGGTATCCGCATCCCTCGCAGTAGGTGTCGGCCTGATGCGCGGGGTATTCGCAGGACGGGCAGGTCAACACGTCTACACCCACGTTCTCGGTCGTACGGAGTTCGCGAGGCTCACCATCGTGTACCGCTCGTCCTTGCCCGACGAGTGCTGGGCCAGGCGGCGATAGGTCCGGGCGAGCTCGCGGCGCAGTCCGGTGTCGGTCATCGGCGCGCCGAGCACGGTGGTGCCAGGTCGCACGGGCCGATCTGCCTGGACGTACGTCTGCGCGGCGCCGAGGATCTCGACCGCGAGCAGGTCGTGGCGTACGGCGTCGAGCCCGAGGGCCTGGAGCCGGTCCGCGGCGTTGGTGATCTCGGCGTCGGTCATGGTCTCCGGCCGGCGGTTCCGTACCGCACAGGCGATGGTCGCCACCTGGGCGGGGATGTAGCGGCTGGAGACGCTCGGCACCGTGTCGAGCACGCGGATCGCGCTGGCCCGGTCCTCATCCGCGACGAGGATCCTGGCCAGTCCGAACGCCGCGCTCACGTACGTGCGGTCGGTACGCCAGATCGTGTCGTAGAGGCTCGCGGCCGAGCCCACGTCGCCGACGCACTCGCGGGCGAAGGCGAGGGCGAGCTTCGTGGCAGCTTCGCCCGGCAGCATGAAGTACAACTCGTCGAAGCGTTCGGAGGCGATGCCCAGCTCGCCCACCGACAGCGCCGCCACCGCGTCGTACCAGAACACTCTCCAGTCACCCGGCAGCGTCGAGGCGAGGTTGACGAGCAACGCCTCGGCACGTTTCAGGTCACCGAGCGCGATGGTGGTCCGCGTCATCATCAGCATGACCTCTGGCGACTGCACCGGACTCGCCTGCAGCGCGGCGAGCACGTCGTGCGGATCGCTCGTGGAGAGGCCGGCCAGGAAGGTCGCGGCCGGGTCGCTCGGGTCGACCAACGGGACGGGCAGCGCCGCCGCCGCCTGCATCGGGTCGAGGACACCGAGCACCGGACCCTGCGTGCCCTCCAGCCCGGGGATCTCCGTACCCGCCGGGTCGGTCTCGATGCCGAACAGCCGGGACTGGCCGGGGCGCGGCCGCCCGTCCTCGGAGGCCAGCACCTCACGCAGGATGCCGGTGAGCTGCTCGGCCATCTCCGCCGCGTCCTGGAACCGCACACTCGGCTCGAGGTGAGTGGAACGTCGCAGGAACCGGTCCAGTGAGTCGTACCGCTGGAGGAGCGGGATCTCCTCCCGCGGCGGGAGCCGGTCGGTCAGCTTCGTCGAGAACCCCCTGAACGGGAAACTGAGCACGGCGAGGGTCCGCCCGACCGTGTAGAGGTCGGACGCGATCGAGGCGCCGGTGGTCGCGATTTCAGGCGCCTGGTAGCCGACGCTGCCGTAGATGTCGCCTTCGGCGCCGATCCGGGTGACGCCGCCGAGGTCGATCAGCTTCAGCTGCTCCTCGGACTGGATGGCGTTCTCCGGCTTGAAGTCGCAGTAGAGCAGACCCCGCTCGTGGAGGTAGCTGAACGCCCGGAGCACTTCGAGGATGTACGCGATGGACTGGCTGAGCGGGATCGAGGCGAGGTCGCCCTCCTCCTTGCGCAGCTCCAACAGGTGGTCCTTGAGCGACCGGCCACCGACGTACTCCATGACGATGTAGCCGACCATCTGGGCCGTCGACGGGTCGAAGTGGCGGACGAAGTTGTAGATCTTGACGATGTTCGGGTGCTCGACCTCGGCCAGGAACGCCCGCTCGGCCGCCGCGGCGATGAGGGCCTCGGTGTCGCCGGCGTTCAGCAGACCCTTCATGACGACCCAGCGGTCGTTGACGTTGCGGTCCCGGGCGAGGTAGATCCAGCCGAATCCGCCGTAGGCAAGACAACCCAGCACTTCGTACTGTCCGCCCACGAGGTCCCCGGCCTTCAGGCGGGGTACGAAGGAGTACCGGCGACCGCACTTGCGGCAGAAGCCCTCCAGCCGCCCGGGCACGCCTGGCCGACTGCGGCCAACCGGCTCGTTGCAGCCGCTGCAGAAGCGGTCCTTCTCGCGGACCTCGGGCTTTTCGAGGACCGCTTCGGCGGGGTCGCGAACGGGCACCGGGACGACGTCGACCAGTCCCGCGCCGAGCGTGCCACGTTTGGCCGAGCGCGACGTGCGGCTGCTGGTCGTCCGCGTCCGCCCACTGATCCGGTGGGAGATGGACCCGGTGGAGATGCTGCGGGCCGAGGGGCTCGACACCACCGACTGACTCGAGACGCTCGACACTCTCGAGACGCTGGACGGGCTTGACGGGCTGGACACACTCGACGGGCTCGAGCCGCCCGACGGGCCTGAGCCAACCGAAGGATCCGACCCACCCGACGGGTCTGAGCCACCAGACGGATCCGACCCAACCGAAGGATCCGACCCAACCGAAGGACCCGACCCAACCGAAGGACCCGATGCACTCGCCGGACCGGACCCACTCGCCGGACCGGAAGGCTGCGGGGCAGGCGACGTCGGCGCGAGCGACGTCAAGGGAATGGCACCGCCCGGTCCGCGAAGCTCCTGCTGGAAGGGTGTGGCGGGCTGCGGCGAGCCCGGCGGCGGCCCACCCGTCCAGCTTTGGCCGTTCGCCGGCCCACCCGGACCCGGCGACCACAACTGCGCCCCGCCGGGATCGGCCGTCCAGGACGACGGCGTGCCGACGCCTGGTTGCATGGGTCCGTTGGCCGCAGGCATGCCCGACGGATGCGCTGACCCGGGCGGCTGCGGCGGCCCCACGGGCGCCTGCGCCGGCCTGGCCGCTTGTACCGGCGACAGGCCACACACGTTGCAGTAGCCGTCCTCGACCTCACCGGTGCACGCGAGATCGGTGCATCGAACCATCCGGCCATTCCTCCTCGCCCTGACCGCCGACCAGTGCCGGCCTGTGGTGCCGGCACTGCGGTGCGGTTGGCACATGCGGACGTACGCTCCACACCCCACTCGCGTGGAACTGCGCGAGCAGAGAGATGGCGGGGCCAAGTCTCGCCCACTGTGGCGAGTGGGAGCAATAAATGGGAATAACCCGAAGTGGCCGGAGAGGCCAATGACCCGCCCGTTTGGGTTGTCTCTACGTTTTCACATCGTTTGTACCAGTCCCGCCAGGCTGTTCCGAGCGCTGTTTCCCAAGCGCCACAAGGAAAACGACCGCACTCTGTAACCGCTTGCGTGCGTATGGCCACATCGCGGCACCTAGAGCACAGGTTGTGCGGGATCGCGTACATTTGGGCCGCCCCATCTCCCTGGCTGGCGAGGATGGCACAGAGCATGACGTCGACATCGGACCACTTCGGCGCATCCCACCGGGAAGTCTCCCGGCGCCGCGTCCTCGAGATCTTCGGTCTCGGCGCGGTCGGCGCGGTCGGCGCCACCGGCCTGACTGCCTGCACCACAGGCAAGGCCAGGTCAGATGGTGACGAGACATTCGCAGCCAGTGACGGCCCGGCGTTCCATGGCGGTTGGCCGTATCTACTGCCGGCCGATGGCGGTCACTTCAACCTGTTCTCAGAGCTCCAGAACCGCGTCGACCTGGGGGCGTACTTCGACCTCATCGTCGCACCAGGCGGCATGTGGTACTGGGCCCGCGAGGAGTGGCTGTACCTCGTGTGCGAAAGCTTCGACTTCGACCAGAAGTCGTTCGTCTACAACGTCGCCGAGAACCTGACCTGGAACAACGGCGAACCCATCACCGCCAGGGACGTCGAGGCGACGTTCTGGTGTCGCTGGATCATGCGCCAGCAGGAGTGGACGTTCATCAAGTCCCTGGACGTGACGGGCGAACGTCAGGTCACGTTCCAGCTCACCAACCCCGCCGATGTGGTCGAGCGCTTCATCATCCGCGCGAACATCTTCCCGGCCCAGATCTATGGCGACTTCGCGCTGCGGGCGAAGGAGCTCTTCGAGTCCGGTGGCTCGATGGACGACCCCGAGGGCGGCAAGCTCAGCGACGAGTTCCAGAGCTGGCGCCCGAAGGACCCGATGGAAGACCCGTCCGAGGTGATCACGTCAGGGCCCTTCCGTTTTGACTTCCAGGCCTATGACGAAACCCGCCTCGTCCTTCGTAAGCAGACCAACGGGGTCCTCGCCGACAAGGTGAGGTTCGACCAGATCGTCATCTACAAGGGCGAGACAGCGGACATCACTCCCAAGGTGCTCGACAAGTCGGTCGACTTCGCCACACACGGCTTTCCGCTCAAGACACAGGAGCGGTTCGAACAGCTGGGATTCCGCGTCCTCAAGCCGGTGACCTATATCGGACCGGCGATCACGTTCAGCCTCGACAAGGTGCCGATGTTCAAAGACGTCAAGGCACGGCAGGCGCTCGCCTACGCAATCGACAAGGCACAGGCTGCCGAGGTCTCCCTGGGCGAGTCGGCGTACCCCTCGGAGTTCATGGCTGGATTCTTCGACATCCAGGTCCGCGAGTGGCTCACCGAAGCCGACCGGGCCAAGCTGGAACCGTACAAATACAACCCCGGCAGGGCGGAACAGCTGCTGGTCGAGGCCGGCTGGCGGAAGTCGGGAAACCGCTGGACCATGCCGGACGGCCGACCCGCCAGATTCGAGTTCCTCTACCCCAGTGACTTCGCCGACTGGGGTGCTGCCGCGGTGAACGTCATGGAACAGCTGATCGACTTCGGCTTCGCGATCGAGGACAAGGGGATGGTCAACCCCGAGGTCATCCCGCTGATCCCTAAGGGGGAGTTCGAGCTCGCGATCCAGCAGTGGAGTGACGGAAGTCCGCACCCGTACTTCTCCCTGCAGATGGACTTCATCACGCAGAACATTCCCGTGGCGGTCAGCCAACTCGGCCGCGGCATGGCGTTCGAGCTCACCCAGAACACCGAGGCCTTCGGCAAGGTCGACATCCAGAAACTCATCGCCGAAGCCGGCGCCGGGCTCGACATCGAGGCGCAGAAGGCGAAGGTCACCCAGCTCGCGTTGATCTTCAACGAGCTACTCCCGAAGATCCCGATCTTCGAACGTCTGGGCAACAACGCCGCCCTGGAGGGCGAACGCGTGAAGGCGTGGCCACCCGACGACGACCCGATCTACCAGAACGCGCCGTACGACGACAACCACGCCGTCATGCTGCTCCTCGAAGGCCGGCTCGAACCCGCGTGACACCCGCCGCCAGTGGCCAACAAAGTGGCCACGGGCGCGTGCAACGTGGCGGCCGACTCTGTCTATGATCGTCCCCATGGCCGATGACGAACTGGACTTCGAGTTCACTCGTAGCCGACGACGGCGCATCGTGATCAGCCAACCGCGGGTGATGCCCGTCCTGTGCCGGGACACCTCGCACACCTGGGTCGACGAGGATGCCATCGACACCTACTGTCGCGCGTGTGGCGCGACACGGTATGTCGAGCTGTGGGACCTGCCCCCGGACGACGACAGTTAGTCGAGCCGCTCGCTAGGCGAGGTCGAGTACGACGTACTGGCCCTCGACCGTGACGGGGATCGTCTCCGCGACGTACGGACCCCTGACCCTTCCGTCCTCACCTGGCGCCGACTCGAGGATCTCGTCCCCTCCCCTGACCTCCGGTTCGTACGCGGCGACCCGGAGACGGTCCGGATCGCACCATGACTGTCCGGTCCGGATGTGGAACTCCCAGCCGTGATGGACGCAGCTGAGGATCTCGCCACCGGGCGTGTAGTCGAACTCCCCCGGTACCGACGCGGTGACGGTCCCCCACAGCTTTCCGCGACAGAGCTCGGCACCCTGGTGGGGACATCGGTTACGCAGGGCGAAGAACTCTCCGCTCAGGTTGAAGATGCCGACGGACCGGCCAGCGACCTCGACGATCTTGCGGTCACCGGGAGGTATCTCCTCCACCGTCGCGACGACGTACTTCACGGCAGGCGGTACAGTCTGCGCGCGTTCTGCCGGAGCACCTTGTCGCGCGCGTCCTTGTCGCGGAGTAGCGGCACGGCACGCGCGGGTGTGTCGCCGTCCCAGTGCGGATAGTCGCTGGAGAACAGCAGCCGGTCGACGAACCCCGGATACTGGTCCAGCATCTGTCCGAAGTACTCCCGCTTCTCCGGCTCCTCCACCGGCTGGGTGGCGAGGTAGACGTGCTCGTCGAAGTACTCCGACGGCGGACGACGCACGTGCGGCACCTCGTGCCGCAGAAGCGTCCACGCGTTGTCCATCCGCCAGCGAAGGGCCGGCGCCCACGCGAAGCCGTTCTCGACCGAGACGAACCGCAACGTCGGGAACCGCTCGAACACCCCCTCCATGATCAGGCTGGTGATGTTCGCCTGGACGGAGATCGCCGGTCCCACGTGGTCCTCGATGTAGTACGACGCCCAACCGGTGCCGGTGATCGGGTTCCCGCACGACCCGAAGGCGTGTGACATCACCGGCAGATCGAGCTCCGCACATGCCTCGTAGATCGGCCAGTACCGCCGCCGGCCCATCGGCTCCCTCGGCCGGCCACTGAACTGCACCTGGACGAACCGCCGGTCGTGGCCGAGCCTGCGGATCTCGGCGACCGCCGCGTCCGGGTCCTCCGTCGGCACCGCGATCGAGGAACGCATCCGCGGTTCCCGATCGAGCCACTCCGCGGCCTGCCAGTCGTTGATCGCCCGCGCCAGGGCCGCCGCGAAGTCCAGATTCTGCATGCCCGTCACGGGATTGGACGGGATGAGGACGCAGTACGCGATCCCGTACCGGTCCAGGTGGTTCCTGCCCATGAAGGCCACGTCGGAGCCGGACTTGCGTCCCGAGTCCGGCGCGGTGTCGGCGGCGTCACCCCAGAACCGTGGATAGCCGCCACCCGCGTAGTGCCCGGGACCGAACTCGTCGAGCAACCGGTGCCAGCGCTCGGCGACGAACGGCCTCAGCTCCGACAGGTCGTTCCAGGTGTTGTGCGTGTCGCAGTCGACGATGCCGACCTGGGTGTCGGGCTTCGGCCGGCGCGGTGCCTCTGTCACTGCGGTCATGAGAATCCTCCGTCGTCACGACGATTCGGCGTGGTTCAGGCCGCGGTACCAGCTCTGCGCATTCGTCGCCCTGATCCTGTCGGCCGTGGCCTCGGGAACCACGCCCAACAGGTGGTCGAGGTTTCCGAGAGACTGGTGCGGAAACCCGGTGGCGAACAGCAGCAGGTCCTCCGAGCCCAGCTGGTCGAGAAGATCGAGCGCCAGCCGGTCGTCCGCGGGCATGTCCCACGGCTCCGCCGTCAGGCGTACGTGGTCACGGATGTAGGAGGACGGCGGCCGCTTCACCCACGGAACCTGCAGCCGAAGGTTCTTCCACTCCTTGTCGAACTTCCACAGGTGCGCCGGCAGCCACGTCACGCCGCTCTCCACGAGGGTGACGCGTGCGGTGGGGAAGAGATCGAAGACACCTTCACTGACCAGACTGGTCAGCTGGGCGGCGAAGACGTGCGCCATCCCGACGTACTCCTCGATGAAGTACGACGGCCAGCCCACGGGTGTCGTCGGATTGCCAGGGGCGCCGCCGAAGTAGATCCCCGCTACGAGGTCATGGCGGACGATCGCCTCCCACAGCGGATGGAAGAGGCGATTGCCGTACGGATGGTGGGCCCTTGCCGGCAGCGCGACCTGGACGAAGCCGGGGTGGTCCGCCACCCGTTCGATCTCCGCCGACGCCAGGTGCGGAAGCTGCGACGGTACGACGATGGACGCCCGCAGCCGACTGTCCCTGTCGAGCCACTCGGCGATCTGCCAGTCGTTGGTGGCTTTCGCCAGCGCCACCGCCTGGTCGGGGTTGTGCAGTCCGTTCACCGCGTAGGTGCACAGGAGGATCGCGGCCTCGACGGACGGGCCGAGAACCTGCCGCTGAGTCATCTCCAGGTCAGGCGGCCCGTCCGCGACCCGACAGCCGGGCCGAACGGCGATGTCGGAGTTCGGCGGGTAGGGGGCGTCGTAGCCGGCCGGGCCACGGAAGACGGTGTTGTCGATCTGCTCGACCCAGTAGTCCGAGAGGTAGGGCAGCAGGGCGTGGACGTGGGGAACTTCGTTGTGCACGTTGGAGTCGATGATCGTCAACGCCGATTCCTTCGTCGTTCCGCACGGTGCAATTCATCAGACGTTTCCACTGCAGGCTACTCCGGACGAACGCGTTCACGATCGCGACGACGTGACCAGTGTGGCCATCGGCTGGGTGGGTCGTGGTCGTCACTGGCCGGCTGAGGGCTGGCGCTGGATCTGCTCGACGGCGGCGGCGAACTCGGCGGACAGGTGCGAGTCACGGAAGATCGCGGCTCCGTCGAAGACCTGGAAACCGCGGCTCGGGTGGTCGGACGCGGCCGTCTCGCGCAGGCTGGCGGGGAAGTCCTTCGCGTCCAGGATCAGCTGGACCGGCCGGTCGTGCGGGACGAACGCGGCCGACGCTTCCAGGAACTCCCGCCCCCAGCCCGGACCTCGCCCACTCTTCGCGCAGTAGATCAACGGCGTGAACACGTCGATCGCCGGAGCGAGCATCGCATAGTCCTGGGCGAAGATGCGGCTCAGCGCCCGGTCGAACTCCTCCGGCCGCCACGGACACATGTACGCCCCCACCACGCAGTCGGGCAGGTACGCATGGATCAGGTCGGCGTACTTGCCGGCGAACGCCGCGATGCGTTCGCACTTGTGCCGCTCCCACTGCTTGGCCGCCGTACGAAGAATCTCCTCGGGCGAGGTCGTGTCGAGGCCTGTGGCGGCACAGAAGTCCGCGACGCATGCCGCGCAGAAGCAGCTGTCCTGCAGGTCCGGATCCGGCACCTCGAACCAGCCGGCGTAGGTCAGGTAGTCCAGCCAGATGCCGGCGGGCTGGAACTCCCGCAGCCCGGCGACGAGATCGGCTGCGACCTCCTCCAGGAAGTCCTTCTGTGACAGGCAGACGCCCTGCACGAGCCGGCCGTACCGGATCGGCTGACCGTCCACGCCGAGGGGGATCAGCTCCGGCCGGGCGGCGAAGTCGGCGCGGAACGTCTTGAACTCCACGCACGCCGCCACCCCGTGCTGCGCGCACGCCTCGAACGCCGCCGGGTCGAAGCCGTGGAACCACAGGGCGTTCGCGCGGTACCGCTCGAACCGGTCGAGGAACTCCACCGCGGCACCGCCGTACGGACCGAAAAGAGCAGGGATGGTAGGCATGTCGTCTTCTCCACATCGACTCGTCAGCGGGGCTTGGGCTCGTCGCGCGTCACAGTCCGGGCGGGTGTCGGCGATGCCAGGTGGTCTCGGACTGGAAGGCCGCGGCGGCACGCACGAGGGCCGGCTCGTCGAAGTGCCGCGCCACCAGTTGGACAGCGGTCGGCACGTCGTCCGGCGAGAATCCCGACGGCAGGGTGATCGTGGGGCTGCCGCTCATGTTGAACGGGACGGTGAACTTCCGCAGCCGCCACCGGTCCGGCCCGGCGAGTTCGGCGAGAAGGTCGACCGGTGGCGTCACGAACGCCATGGCCGGCATCACCAGCACGTCGGCCACGTCGAACACCGCGGCCAACCGCCCGCTGAAATCCGCCCGCGCCAGGATCATCCGCTGGTACTCCAGCCCGGTCAGAGCCCGGCCGCGGTCGAGCAGGTCCGCCAACGCCTGGCCATAGCCCTCTCGTCGCGCCGGGAACGTGGCCTCGTGCGCGATCGCCGCCTGTACGCCGCACATGTCGAACCAGTCCGCGACCACCGCGGTGGGATCAGGAAAGCGGATGTCGACGATCTCGGCTCCCAGCGACGCCAGGACGGCGATCGTATGGTCCACGCCCGCGGCCGTCGGACCGTCGACGCCCGCGTGGATCCAGTCGCTGTCGACACCGATGCGGAGTCCCTTGACGGGCTGACCGGCCGCCCCCACCAGGTCGGGCACGGGCTCTCGGGCAGCCGTCGGGTCGGCCCGGTCGCTGCCGGCGATCACCTGCAGCATGGCCGCCGCGTCGGCCGCACTGCGGCACATCGGACCCACGTGGTCCAGGGTCGCGGCCAACTCGGCGACGCCGTGCCGGCTGACCCGGCCCCAGGTCGGCTTCAAGCCCGTGACCCCGTTGGCCGCCGACGGGAAGCGGATCGATCCTCCGGTGTCCGATCCGATCGCTCCGTAACACAGGCCGGCGGCGACAGCCACGCCGCTGCCGCTCGACGACACGCCCGCATAACGTCCGTGGTCCCAGGGATTCAGCGGTGCCCGCAGCGTCGGGTGGTACGCGCTGAACGCCCCCTCGGTGAGGTTCAGCTTGCCGAGGATCACCGCGCCGGCCGCCTGCAGGCGTGCGGTCACCGTCGAGTCCGCCGCAGCGATCACCTCGGACCGAAGCGGCATCCCCGCGCGCGTGGGCACACCCGCGACGTCGACAAGGTCCTTGACGCCCAACGGCACCCCGTGCAGCGGACCCAGGACTCGCCCGTTCGCCACGTCCGCCTGGGCCCGGGTCGCCTGGGCGAGCGCCCGCTCGGACAGCACGGTCGTGTAGCTCCCGAGCTCGGGATCGAGGGCCGCGATGCGCTCCAGCTGGGCCTCGGTCACCTCGACGGGCGAGACCTCCTTCGTCCGCACAAGAGTGGCCAACTCGGTCAACTGCAGGTAGTGCAGCTGGTCTGCGGATCCCATTCGTACGCCCTCCGATGCTCAGACGATCGCACTGCTCTGTCTCTCACCGGACACCTGCCCGAGCAGGCACCTTGCTGCCGTTGACCGAGCCGGTGACGTGATGAGTACGCTTCGGGCTCTCCCACCCGGAGATACTCACACAACGTCACCAGCGCGGTCGACGGCCAAGCGGCGGGGGTCGGGCAGGCGACGGGGGTCGACACGGCAACGACCACGAGGCGATCACAAAGGTGGCCATGACCTTCGACTCCACCCGTCGGGCGTGCTACACGGGCTATGTCACGCAGGCGATCGTGAACAATCTCGCGCCCGTTCTGTTCATCGTCTTCCAGACCCGGTACGACGTGCCGGTGGAGATGCTGGGCCGGCTCGTCCTGCTGAACTTCGCCACCCAGCTGGTCACCGACGTCATCGCGGTCAAGGTGGTGGATCGGGCGGGCTACCGCGGGCCGCTCGTCCTCGCCCACGTCCTTGCCGCGTTCGGCCTCGTCCTGCTGTCGGTGGCGCCGAGCCTGGCCCCGTCGCCCTACCTCGGTCTCTGTGTGGCAGTGATCGTGTACGCCGTCGGCGGCGGACTGCTCGAGGTCCTGGTCAGCCCGGTCGTCGACGCGTTACCCACACCGCAGGCGGCGAAGGCGGCGCAGATGAGCCTGCTGCACTCGTTCTACTGCTGGGGCCAGGTCGGTGTCGTCGCGGTCACCACGCTGCTGCTCGCGGCCATCGGTCAGAGCTCGTGGCAGGTGCTGCCGCTGGTCTGGGCTATCGTCCCGCTGATCAACCTGGTCGCTTTCCTGCGGGTTCCGCTGCCGGCCACCGTGCCCGACGAGCACCGCATGTCGCTGCGCGCGCTGCTCGGCGCGCCCGCCTTCGCGATCGCGATGGTCCTCATGCTGAGTGCCGGGGCGGCCGAGCTGACCATGTCCCAGTGGGCGTCGCTGTTCGCCGAGGAGGGCCTCGGGGTGTCGAAGGTCTGGGGGGACCTCGCCGGGCCGTGCCTGTTCGCCGTCCTCATGGGCATCGGCCGGATGGCGTACGGCCTGTGGGGAGAACGGATCCCCCTGCTGCCCGCGCTGGTCTGCTGCGGGTCCCTCGCGACCGCGTGCTACCTGGTGGCCACGCTGTCCGCCAGCCCGGTGCTGAGCCTCGTGGGGTGTGCGCTCTGCGGTCTGGCGGTGAGCCTGCTATGGCCTGGGACGTTCAGCCTCGCGGCCGCGCGCTTCCCGCTCGGTGGGGCCGCGATGTTCGGCGTCCTGGCCATCTTCGGAGACGCCGGCGGGGCGGGCGGGCCGTGGATCAGCGGGGCCGTCGCCGACCTCGCCTCGTCGGGAGGCAACGGCGTCCTGAGCGATCTCGCGGCGAGCCTTCCCGTCCGTGACGGCTCCGGCCTGCGGGTGGGACTCCTCGTCGGCGCGGTGTTCCCGGTGACGATGGTGGTGGCCGCGCTGCTGTACGCGGCCGCCAGTCGACGTCGACAGCCGTTCGACCGGCGACGGCCAATCGACCAGCGACGGCAGGCCGGCGTGGACAGCCCTCAGGACTCCACCTGATCGTCGGGACCGACGGAACCTCTCGAGCCAGTCGAAGACCCGCCTCCAGCGGTCATGGTTGTAGCGTGATGTGGTGGTCGCCACTGGCCGCCCTACTGATGATCTCAAGGCACGCGCATTTCTCGGAGTGCGGGTCGTTGGCGTTGCTATGGCCTATTACGCCGGGACATATCTGAGTGTCTTGACCAAACCGCTCGGCCTGCCGGTGACGTCGCTGTGGGTATCGGCGGGAATCGCGTTGGCCGGTCTCCTGCTCTTCGATATCCGGATATGGCCGGCCATCACACTCGGCTCCTTCCTGTCCAACGTGCAGGCGGTGCCTGCGCCCGAAGCGCTCCTGGTCTCCCTGGGAAATACTCTTGCACCGGTCTGTGCCTATCTCCTCCTCCGGCGCGTGGGGTTCAGGATCGAGCTGGACCGATTCAGGGACGCACTGTCGCTGGTGCTCCTTGGCGCCTTTGGGGCAATGTCGCTCAGCGCGGCACTGGGCACTGCCGCACTCGTGGTCGCGGATGTCCTGCCGGCGCGACAGTTCCTCCAGGTGTCGGTCGTGTGGTGGTCGAGCGACATGTTGGGCGTCCTGGTCGTGGCCCCGTTCATCCTTGTTCTGAACAGGTTTCTCCGTGCCCTGCGAGACGAGCCCCGGCTCGCCATCCGGGTCGGGTCGTGGCGGGGGCTCGAGCTTGCTG
Source organism: Actinopolymorpha sp. B17G11 (assembly GCF_040196095.1). Lineage (NCBI taxonomy): Bacteria > Bacillati > Actinomycetota > Actinomycetes > Propionibacteriales > Actinopolymorphaceae > Actinopolymorpha > Actinopolymorpha sp. B17G11. The sequence goes on along the minus strand of NZ_JBEFTW010000048.1, from coordinate 22,681 downwards.
GTCTGCTGCTCACCACCCTCACACTCACGATCATCGGAGACAGAGAATTCGGCGTCCCGTTCATTGCCTTTCCACTCGTCGTACTGGCGGCACTGCGGTTTCAGTTGAATGGCGTGGCACCATGCGCGCTGATCGTGTCAGCCGTGGCGATCGACACCGCTGCGCATGGCTACGGCCTCTTCGAGGGGCGCAATCTGTACGAGAATATCGTGATCCTTCAGGTGTTCAATGGAACGTTCGTTCTCACGGGGCTGCTGCTTGCGGTGGTCATCACCGAGTGGCGCCAGGCCCGCGCGGACGTCCAGCAAACGTGCTTTCGCTTGGCCGAGGTCATCGAGCGGTTACAACAGAGCCTGCTCCCGGACGCAGAGTCGTACAGGGAACTGTCGCACAGGGAAGAGCAGAGTACGACGCGGAAACAGTCGACGGGCAGCGTCAGAAAGAAGTGGGTTCCACCACCGCGCTATCGATAGGTGCGGGCTCGGCGTTCGTACCGGCTCGGCGACGCGCTCTACGATCGGCGTGTGACCGAACCTTCCCGGCTCGCCCAGATCGAGGCCGACCTTGCCCACGCCGCCCAAATCCGCCGGCAGCACACGGACCTGACCCGACGGCTGTCGACCGAACAGGCCCACGTCCAGCTTCTGGACAAGCAGGTCGAGGAACTCCGCGATCGACTCGCCGACGAGGCCAAGGACGTCGACGCGCTGGAGTCCTTCTCGCCCACCCGAATCTGGGCGACTCTTCGCGGATCACGTACCGACGATCTCGACCGTGAACGCGCCGAGCGTGATGCCGCCAGCTACGCCGTCGCGGAAGCGGAGGCCCGACGGGACGCCGCCCACCGCAATGCGGAGTCGGTCCAGGCCCAGCTCAACGGGCTGGGCGACGTCGACGACATCCACAGTCGTGCCCTCGCCGCCAAGGAGCAGTGGGCGCTCACCAACGACCCTGCTCTCGCAGCATCACTGGAGGACATCGCCAGGCAACGCGGCGCGCTCATCGCCGCGCGCAAGGAGACCGCCGAGGCGTACGCAGCCGGGAAGGCGGCCTCCACCCTGGTCGAGCAGGCGGTCGAGGTCCTCGGCAAGGCGGAGTCGTGGTCGACCTTCGACACGTTTCTCGGCGGCGGACTGGTCACGGACATGATGAAGTACAACAGGATGGACGAGGCTACGGATCTCCTTCACCGCGCGGATGTCGCGCTCGGGGACTTCTCGCGCGAGCTCGCCGACGTGGGGATCGCCGCGATCGGTGGCGTGCAGGTCGACGGCATGACGCGTACCTTCGACGTGTTCTTCGACAACATCTTCAGCGACCTGGCGGTTCGGTCACGGATCCAGGAGGCAGGCCGCCGCGCTGAAACGGCGAGCAAGGCCGTACGTCAGGCACTCCAGCAGCTGGAGAAGACCTCGCGTGACATCGCCGGCCAGCTCGGCGAGCTCGACGCGAGGCGAGACCACCTCCTGTCCGGGTGAGGCTCGCGTGCACCGACGACGTCCGCGATCGTCACCAGTCGCCGCAGACGCTGGATCACGACTGAGACTCCGGTTCACGTAGGCCAGCGAGGAAATTCATCCTGGCCGACATCGCAGCGAAGGTGTCGTCGGAAAGTTGCTCGGCAACGCTCAGGAAATGGTCGATCGTCCAACCGAGACGAAGGACGTTGGATACCACCATCGACCGTCGTACGAGGTCGAGATCACCGGACCAGCCAGCTGCACTCAGGCCATCGCAGTACGCCGACTGCATGGCGTGCCAGGCCTCGCTGGGAGACGCACCCAGGTTGGCTTCGGCGTCGAGGGCGAGATGGCCGGCGTCGTGTCCGATCGGCCCCCAGCCCACGAATGCCCAGTCGATGATGACGACCTCCTCGTCGACAGTGCCGATATTGGCGTGGTGGAAGTCGTGATGCGTCAGGACCTGCGGAAAGTCCTGGAGCTGACGCCGGATCTCCGCCGGGTCGGTGACCCGTGCTTCGACGACGCAGCGCAGCACCGGGTCGAGGCCCCGGTCGATCGCTGCCGGCCAAGCCGGATGCGCGAGAGTCCGCTGGTTGTCGAGCCCGTAACGGCTGACGTGGGTGGGAATCCAGTCCTCGGCCAACCAGGAGCGGTCGCTGTCCAGGTGGGCGACCTGCCACCCAGCCAGCCCGATGGCGGCCTGCTCGCACACGCGCAGGGGCGCCGGGACGTCGACGGACTCCAGCCACAGGTCGCGGCACTCGTCGTGGTCGTCGATCGCGTAACAGCGCGCCGCACGTACGCCGCCTGGCCAACCCGAGACCGCCAGATCTGACTCGTAGAACGCAGCTTCGCGTCCCCACCACTGCGGATCATCGGATGCGAACCGGCAGCGCCACACCGGACTGTCGCCGAGGTAGCTGGCACCCGTGCGCTTGACCCACACGCTCGAGGGACCGGCACCATTCAGTCGGTCGGCGCTCACCCGCCAGATCCCGCCGTTGGGATAGCCGCTGTCGTCACCGAACTGGTCGACGACCCACCCGGTGTCGGCCGCGGCGCCGGACAGACCTTTCAGCACTTCGTCAGGAGGGATCTGCCGAATCGGGCCGAACCGCGGTCGCTGTGGAGGTTCGGCGCTCAGATGCTCTTGACCGCACGTCATGCCGCCAAGGTTGCCATGTACCCGCCCCAGGACGAGTTCGACGAGGATGCATGGAGCGCCGCAGCGGCCGATTCATTGAAGTCGAGGGAAACGACCGCTGGGTCTGGCTCACGGGTCAACTGATCGTGACAATGCCAAGGAGCGCCTTCTGCTTGCGCTCAGGGTCCCTGAACACGAATCCGTCCCGCTTCTTGTCCGTCCTCCCTTCGTACTGGTGCAGCACCGCCTTGAGTTGTGCGGCGTCATAGACGAGGAGGATGTCGATGCGGTACGGCGTGCGGTGACTGGCGATCGCGCCGTGGTAGAAGCCCCAACTCAAGTCCTTGAAGAGCCGCATGCGTGGCGTCACTTTGCGCCGAAAGGCAAACAGGTCGATGTGCTTGCCATCGATGTTTTCGTACCCGTGACCCTTGCGGTGAGGGTCGTAGCGGTCGACACCGTGGCGTTTGACGATCTCGACAAGGTCATCAACGGTCTTGCCCGGGTGGGAGGGCGAGCAGACGCCGCGCACGACCACCGTGCGACCCATGAAGTGCTTCTGCAGTTCAGCATCCACGACCTTGCCGACGGCGTTGTGGTCGGGTTCGGTATCGACCTGATACTGAGGCACGCGGACCGTGAAGGTAGGGACGTTCATCGTCATGCCAGTGTGGCGTGTCGTCGCATCGCTCCTCGGGTGGCGGCACCCCTAGTCGATGACGTCCACCGCCCGGACTGAGACGCGGACTGCGAGTCCGGGCTGTGCGAAAGCCTGGCGATCTCGCCCGCACTCGACTAGGTTAGGACAGGCTTACCTTATTGGAGGACGTGAATGGGCGCTACCGTCACCGGTCGCATCGAGCCGACCGTTCCGGAACGGACCCGGTCCGCCGTCGCCGCGGCGGCGTCCCTGACCCTCTCCGCGGACGGGCACCGGCAGGTGCTGCTCGGCCTCCACGCGCTTGACGGTCAGGGTCGGGTCGTCCTTCGCCTACCCATCGACTGCCGGGTGGCAACCGACCTCGCTCATGGTCCGAGCGAGGGCCTGCGAACCGTGGCGGAGTTCACCGACCTGGCGCCGATCTCGGTGCGGGACCGGGTTCGCGCCCAGGTCACGTTTGCCGGACGGCTGGCCCCTGTTCCTGCCCGCGAGGCGACGGACCCGATCGCCGCTCGGCTGGATCCTGAACTGATCACCTTCAAGGAGAACGGCGGCAGTGTCACCGTCAGTCCCGACGAATTCGCCTCGACAGAAACCGATCTACTGGCCGCGCATGAGGCCGACCTGCTTCTGCACCTGGCCGACGCCCACGCCGACCTCGTAGCAAAGCTGACCCGCCTGATCGAGCCGCGGCTGATGCACCACGTCATCCGGGTCCTGCCCCTGGCAATGGATCGCTGGGGGATCACCCTTCGGCTCGAATACACACGCCACCACAACGATGTCCGCCTGCCGTTTCCCGTACGACTGACCGACGTCACACAGGTGGGCCCGCAGTTCCGCGCTCTCCTTACGCGCGCCAACCTCTGCCCCCATCGCCGACGACTGCACGCCGAGCGATGACCGCTGCCACCCTCCCAGCGGGATCGGGTGATGTCGCGGCCATCATCCGCGCGACACCGCTGGCGGAGGCAATTTGTTCGCCGTGCCAGGTCGACCCACTCGAGCATGCGCCCAGAGGAGCCACTTCCACCATGACCAGAAGCAGGGCCGACTACCACGACGTCGAGGTTGTCCACACGCAGCGGCTGACGCGGCACATGATCCGCGTGGTGCTCACGGCCGAGTCACTCGCGACGTTCGGCGACGACCTCCACGCCGACGCCTACGTCAAGATCACCTTCGTCAAACCCGAACTCGGGCTGACTCCGCCGTACGATCTCGCCGAGCTACGACAACGGCTCGCACCCGACGACATGCCCGTGCGCCGCACCTACACGGTGCGCTGGTACGACCAGCAGAAGCGCCAGCTCGCCATCGACTTCGTGGTCCACGGTGACGAAGGCGTTGCCGGGCCGTGGGCCGTCGCCGCCAGACCCGGTGATCGCCTGGTGATCTCCCGGCCCGGTGGCGCCTACACGCCGCGGACCGACGCCGACTGGCACCTGCTGGCCGGAGACGAAGCTGCCCTCCCCGCCATTGCCGTAGCGCTCGAGGCGATGCCTGACGATGCCGTCGGCGACGCGTTCATCGAGGTGGACTCCACCGAGGACCACCAAGAACTCACCCACCCGGACGGCGTCCTCGTCCACTGGTTGCACCGGGACGGCGTTCGCGCGGGAACATCCACCGTGCTCGTCGACACGGTCACCAAGAGCCCGTGGCGGGAGGGGCGGGTGCAGGTGTTCGTGCACGGTGAGCGCGGCATGGTCAAGGAACTCCGGAACTACCTCAAGAACGTACGAGGCCTACCGCGGGACCAGCTCTCGGTGTCCGGCTACTGGGCGTACGGAAGGACCGAAGACCGGTTCCAGGCCGAGAAGCGCGAACCCATCGGGCAGATCCCGCTCGACTAGGGGGTTTCCCGTGGACACCCCTAGTCGCGGAGGTCGAGCCAGCGCACCTCCGCCGGCGTGAGCTCGACATCGAGGGCGGCGTAGGAGTCGCGGGTCTCGCTGAGCTGCTGCGGACCGATCAGCGGGAACGCGGGGAAGTCCTGCGCGAGGACATACGCCAACGCGATCGCGACCGCCGACACCCCGCGCTGGCTGGCGAGGGTCTCGGCACGCTCCTTGCGGAGGAAGTTGTCCTCGCTGTACCAGCAGCGCACGAGATCGGGGTCGGAGTGATCATCGGGGCTGGATCGTCCGGTGAAGAAGCCGCGCGCCTGGCTCGACCACGGAAACAGCGCCAGCTGGTGCTCCTCGAGCCACTGGCGCGGTTCGGGGTCTGAGGCGGCCAGGCAGCCATCCCAGGGCGGCTCGACCATCCGCGCAAGGCTGAAGTTGTTGCTGAGCGCCACGAATCCCTTCCTGTCATGGGACTGCGCGTACGCGTTCGCTTCGACGAGGCGGTCGGTCGTCCAGTTCGAGCCACCATAGGCATGGATCCGGCCCGCTCGGTGGAGTTCGTCGAGCACATCGACGAACTCCCCGACAGGAATATCAATGTTGTCCCGATGCATGAAGTACAGGTCGACATAGTCAGTCTGCAGCCGCTCCAGGCTCTCGGTCAGTTGGCGGCGGATCGACTCCGGGTCGCAGTGCGGGGTGTGCGCCCCCTTGCCGATCACCACGATCTCGTCCCGGTTGCCGCGGTTGCGCATCCACTGGCCGACCAGACGCTCGGCCATGCCACCGCCGTAGATGTACGCGGTGTCGAAGCAGTTTCCGCCGCGCTCGACGAAGTCGTCGTACATCACGCTGGCGTGCGACAGCCCGCGACCGACCCCACCCATCACCAGCGTGGAGATCTTCTTGCTGACGCCGGGCACCTCGCCGTACCGCATCCGGTGGTCGGATCCGGGGCGGACCGGCCGCCCGTGGACGGGCGGGATGTTGGCGTCGATCCGCTCCGCGTCGTACTCCAACCCGATCGCCGCCCGCCAACGGTCCAGCGTCGCCATGTTTCCGAGGGTGTCGGCCCAACTCATCGCCGGGGCCTGCCGAGCCTCCAGGTGTGCGGCCACGGTGTCGGCTTCCAAGGCGTACGGTCGCCCGGCGGCGAACTCGATGATCTCCGGATCCGCACCGACCCGGTGGACTTCGATGGTCGTGGGATTTCCATCCCTGCCAGCGCCCCACGGATACCCGACGACGAGATAGCCCTCGCTACCGAAGACGCGTACGGCGTTCTCGGCGGACCTACGTACGCCCGTCGCCACGTGGGCGGTGATGGACGGGTCGGATCCGGAAGCGGCGAACCGCAACGTCGCCACGGCCCACTCGTCGATCCGATTGTCGCGCCCGATGTGACCGACTCCGTCGATCTCGTCGGGATCGGCGAAGGCCTGGCCGCGCGCGGCACCGGCCAGCAGGCGCGCCATCGACGTCGCATAACCTCCGACGTCGAGAATGCCGCCGCCCGCGAGGTCCTGCCGGAACAACCGATTCTCCGGATCTCCACTGGACCCGAACGCGAACGTCGCCTGGATCTGGTGGACCGCGCCGATCGCACCCGAACGGATCAGCTCCGCAAGCCGCACGGTCCGCGGGTTGCAGCGATACATGTACGCCTCCATGGCGAACACGTCGTGCCTGCGCGCGGCCTCGAACACCGCAGTCGCCTGCGCGTGGTTGACCGTGAGCGGCTTCTCGCACAGCAGGTGCTTTCCCGCCTCGGCGGCGCGAATTGCCCATTCCGCGTGCTGCGGATGCGGCGTAGCGATATAGACCGCATCCACGGTGTCGTCCGCGAGGAGTTCGTCGTAACTGCCGTACGCGTGATCCGCGCCATGCTTGTCGGCGAACGACTTGGCCCGCGCGAGGTCCCGGCTGGCCACCGCCACCAGCCTGCCGGTCTCGGAGCTCGGCAGGTCAGCCGCGAACCGTCCGGCAATCCGGCCCGGACCGAGAATTCCCCAGCGCACGTTCTGCGTACTCATGGTCCTCGTTCCCCTCGTATTCCGACGACACCGCGGGCCGGCGCGGACTGCACACCCTGCCTAGGAGTCCGCGACGAAGTACTGCTCTGGATAGGCCGGGCCCGGTGTGGGGTATCTCCACGACGCGATCATCGACTTCGGCACGTTGTGGAAGTCCTTCCGCTTGATGCCGTAGGTCCCGATCGGAAGGACGGTGCCCATCACCCAGAACTCGTCGGCCGCGATCTGCAGGATCTCCATGAACAACTCGTGCCGTCTCTCCGGGTCGACGGTCAGTCCGATCTCGTCGTAAAGCTCCATCTGCCGGCGGGCCGCCTCCGGCGGCTCCTCGCCTTCCTCGCCGCGTGTGAGGTACCACGTCATCCACAGAAGCGCGAAGTTGGACTCGTTGTTGGACGGGAAGTACCACCGGGGGTCGACCATTCCGTCCCGCATGCCGCCATCGCCGGTCCACACGCTGGCGTCGTGCTTGTTGGCTTCCTTGCGCGTGTAGAACAGAGAGCGGTCGATGGTGTGGAGGTCCATCTTCACACCCACGTCTTCCCAGTAGCTCCTGACCAGTTCGAGCGCGTCGATCTGGGTGGGCTCCTCGGTGATCACGTCGATGTGGAACGCAATGCGCTTGCCGTCCGGACGCAGCCGGAACCCGCTGCCGTCGCGCTCGGTGTAGCCGGCCTTGTCCAGGTGCTGGTTGGCCAGATCCACGTCGTACGACGTGAACTGCGTGGCGAGTTGTTCGTGGTAGAACTCCGACTCCTTACGCGGAGCCGCCTGCCAGGGCTCGCCCTGCCGTTGGTACACCGCGGTGATGATCTCCTCGCGGTTGATCGCGTGAGAGAGCCCGATGCGGAAGTCGCGGTTCTGGAACACCTCCGCGAGTTTGCGGTCGGGATGGTTCAGATTGAGCGCGATGACCGTCTTGTTCATCGTCGAGTCCAGCCCGTCGACGAACTCGTACCCACCCTTGTCCCGGTTCGACGCGAGCACAGGCTTGTTCTTCGGCGTACCAAGGTTCGGGTTGTAGAACGTCGGCGGGAGGAACTCGAACTCGCCGTCCATCGCACGCAGGAGAGCTGCCTCCTGGTCCGTGATCACGTGCCGAACGATCCGATCCAGGTAGGGAAGCTGACGGCCCCGCGGGTCGGTCTTCCAGTAGTACGGGTTGCGCGACAGCACCATCCGGGTGTCCTGCTGGGTGATCTCCGTGGTGTGCCACGCGGTCAGCAGCGGCACCTCCGGCTGCCAGATGTTGCCGATCCAGCCCAGTGAGCCGCCCTTGTCACCGAACAGTTCGTACCACGTGTCGAACTTTTCTTCCTTCAGCAGCGCGTCGATGTTCTTGTTGTACTTCGGATGGAACTGCTCGAAGTAGTGCTTGGCGGTGATGGTCAGGACGTGGGCACCGTTGGACGCCAACTGCTCGAGGAACAAACCGTTCGGAGTCGTGAAGACGAAACGGAACGTGTAGTCGTCGATCACTTCCAGTTGCGCGGCTTTGCCGCCGGTGACGAAGAAGGACGGTGGTGCGGAGAAGGCCTCCTCGTTGAGCACCACATCGTTGTAGGCGAAGGCGATGTCCTCGGTCGTGAACGGCTCTCCGTCCGACCACTTCATACCTTCCCGAAGGTGGAACGTGTACTGCCTGCCGTCATCCTCGATCTCGAAGGACTCGGCGACGTTGGGGCGTACCTCGCTCCAGTCCGGACTCCACCGCACCAACCACTCGTAGTAGACCTCCGCGCCACCGCCGGGCGGAGGGCTGTCGCCGAACAGGTCCCATTGTCCGCCGTAGGTTCCGAGCCGGTCGGTCGGCTCGACCACCATCGGACTGGCGGGAAGCCGCTTTCCCAGCGGCGGAAGATCGCCGGCCTTGACGAGCCTGGTCAGCTCGGGCGCTTCCTTGGCATCAAGGGCGCCGTCCGCACCGTCACCCCCACCGCTCCTTCCCTGTGGATCGGTGGACAGCAGGTCGCAGCCGGCCGCGAACATGGCGGCCGCCGCGAGCCCACCGGCCCTCAGCACATGTCGGCGAGACGGGTCACGCGGGACGAAGGTCTCCCGGTACCTCATCGGGCCGTCGGCTCTGTCCAAGCTCTCGTTCATCGCGTCCGCCTCCTACCTCGGGGACGAGGCTAGGGCGGTCGGTTGTGCGCGTATACGGCTGCGACCGGCCATCTTCGGACGGTGCAAGCGACGCCTTACTGACTGTGTTCGGGCGGACTACCAACCAAGCGGCCTGATTCCCAGCGGCCGAACGCGTCGGAGACCGCGAGCGCGATGCCCGCTACTGGTCGATGAAGTACTGGGAGACGTGGGTGACCCCCGGATACATGAAGGCCATCCACATGTCGTCCGGCACGTTGCGGAAGTTGTTCTTGGCCACGGCGTAGTAACTGTCGGGCAAACTGATGCCTATCGACCAGAACTCGTCCCGGGCGATCTCGATGATCCGTCGCATCGGCTCGAACATGTCCTCGACATTGGTCTTGGTGACGACCTCCTCGCGGTAGATCTCGATCTGTCGCAGCATCGCCGCCGGGGGTTCCTCCTGTGGTGTGGCCCCCGTGAACCAGTTGGCCCAGAGAGGGGCGTACAGCGAATTCCCGCTGGAGGCGAACAGCCATCGTGGGTCTCGAATCATGTCCATGTAGCCGAGCTGACCGGCATCAGCCGTGCAGTCGTACTCGTTGGCCTCGAGCCGGTCGCCGACCAGCGTCGGATCCACGTTGTCGATCCGCAGTCCGACACCGACCTTCTCCCAGGTGGGCTTGATCATCTGGAGAGCGTCGACGATCAACGTGTAGCGGCTCGGGGTCAGCACCGTCACGATGATCGGTTCCCCTTCCGGCCCCAGCCGGATCCCTTCGTCGTCCCGTTCGGTGAATCCGGTCTTGTCGAGATACTCACTCGCCAGGTCGAGGTCGAACTCCGTGTACTGCGTACCGAAGTCGTCGGAGTCGTAGAACGGAACCTCTGGCCGGGGCGCGGTCTGCCACGGCCGGCCCTGCCGCTGATGAACGACGTTGATGATCTCCTGACGGTTGATGGCATGCGACAGGCCTATGCGGAAGTTCTTGTTCTGGTAGACCTGGCGTCTTGCCTTGTTCGGGTTGGTCAGATTCAGGCAGAGCCCCATCGTGTTGAGATCGGACGTGGTGACGTCCATCAGTCGGTACCCACCGGTCTTGGCGGACTGCGCGAGGACCGGCTTGTTCTGCGGCGTCGTGGTCTCCGCACGCATGTACATGTCGATGTCGCCGTTCGCCGCGTTGAGCAGCAACGTCTCCGGGTCGTTGAAGAAGGTGAACGTCGCCTCGTCAAGGTAGGGAAGCTGGCTGCCCTTCGAGTCGACAGACCAGTAGTAGGGGTTGCGCCGCCAGGTCATGCGGCGGCCATCGTTGAACGGACGGATGGGTACCCACGGAGTGAGCGTGGGCAGGTCAGGATTGTTCAACCAGTCCTGCTTCTGGAAGAAGAGCTCCACCCAGTCAGGGACGTTCGCCTCAGCGACCAACTCATCGACGTTCGGGTTGTACTTCGGGTGGAACTGCTTCAGATAGTGTCGCGGAGCAAGCATCTCGAACGAAGTCCAGAACCACGCGAGCTCGTGAAGAAACAGGCCGTGGGGCTCTCGGAAGACGAACGACACGTGCTGGTCATCATGCTTTTCCACCCGCACCGGCTTCTCGTCGTCGCCGTATTGCGGACCGACGACCGGGGTCAGCTCGGAGTTGGTGAGCACCGCGTCGTGCCAGAACACCAGGTCATCCGCGGTGAACGGCTCACCATCGGACCACTTCATCCCCGACCGGAGGGTGAAGGCGAACTCCCGGGCACCATTCGCGACCTCGAAGGACTCGGCGACGAATGGGACGATCTTCTGCCACTGCGGATCCCAGCCGACCAGATGTTGGTCGTAGCGCATCGTCATGTACAGCCAGCCCGGGTCGGTGCTCTCCAGTGCGGTCCGCCAGGTTCCGCCGTACTGACCGATCCGCTCGACCGGATCGATCACCCTCGGCTCATCCGGGAGTCGCTCCTTCACCGGCGGTAGCTCGCCCTTCTTCACGAGCCGGGCCAGGCTCGGCGCCTCCGGCCCGTTGGCGCCGCCTCTGGCCTGTCCGCCGCCGGCCTTGCGAGAAGGGTCGGTCGTCAACAGGTCGCACGAGGTGAGCAGGGCGGCGGAGCCCATCGCCCCGATCGCCAGGAACTCCTTACGCGAAAGGCGTCTCGTCATCTACGCCGTCCCTTCGTGAGATGCGGGTGACACCACTGCGACCACACGAGGTCCCGGAAGCCGGGCTCTTGCCCGAAGGGTGCTCACGTCGAGCGCCAATTCTAAGGAATGGAAGGTCAATTTCATTGTCGGGAAATTATCGGCGGTGTCTGGCCGGTGTCAACGCTCGCCGCCGGTTGTGGCCGAGCGGCCACAACCGGCAAGAGCAAGGTGCACGCGACCGGCTCGACCCTCCGCCCTCCGCCATCCGCGCCGGCGCGGGCACGTAGGTCAGCCGTACGACGCAGGCCTTCGTCACTGGTGGGTTGAGGGCCTATTCCTGTACGGGGTCGTAGAAGATCAATAACGTGCCGTTGTTGTCCCTGACGCTGAACTGGCGGCCGCCATAGAAGGGTTCATACAGGTCTTCCTCGAAGCGCACTTCCGGTTCATCAACCCTGTCCGGCTCCGTCATCACCCTGAGCTGGCGCTGCTTCAGCCAGTCGTACAGATCTGTGATCCGATCGGTGACGAACCAGAGCGTCGGCGCGGTCGGTTCGCCAAACCGATTGAGGTGGATCTCCGCAACGCCGAACGACAAGATGGCGTAGTCCAGTTCACCGTCCTGCTCGTGGCGCGTTGTCACCGTGAACCCGATGGATGTGTACCACGCCACCGTCTCGGCGAGGTTGGGTGCGGACATGCCGACCGAGAGTTTCCTGATCGACTGGCCGAGAGTGTCAGCGCTCGACCGCTCGGCCTGGCGCGGCTCCTCGGCACCGGCGGCTTTGAGCAGGCGCATTCCTTCTCGATCGCCACGCAGCATGGCCACCATCAACGGCGTGCGGCCCTTGTCGTCCTTCGCGTCGACCTCGGCGCCATGCTCGATCAGGAGCTCGAGCATGGGGTACTGCCGGTCCTTTCCTGACAACCCGTCCGGCGGCGCCAGCGCGGCGTGGAGTGGCGTCTGCCCGTTCTCGAACCGCGAACGGCGGCGGAACAGGCAATCAGGATCCTCCTCGACCAGGCCTTCGACGATCTCCAGATCACCGAGAGCAATCGCGGAGAAGATGTGATGGCGGGCCCCACGCTCGAGCAGCAGGTTGACGACCGCCTCATTACCTTCACGTGCCGCCCAGCCGATCACGTCGGCCTGGTGCACGTCTCCCGCGCCCTGCACGTCAGCCCCCGCGTCGAGGAGAACCCGGACACTGCGCAGATGCCCTCCCCCGGCGGCAAGATGCAACGGACCGGCGTTGTCACCCACGTCGCGCGCGTCGGGATCAGCGCCATGCTCGATCAACAGGCGCACGGCTTCCGGCTGGGGCACCGCGAGGTGCAGACCGGTGCTGCCTTCCGAGTTGCGCTCGCGAACCAGGCCGGGATCGATCTGCAGGTGCATGCGCAGGGCGTCGACGTCTCCCGTCGTGCACGCGCCGAAGAAGTCGGCCGTGCTCGGAGCACGTCGCCGATCAACCTCTGCCTTCAGTGCCCGCCAACTCGAGAAGCCGTACTCGCGGGCAATCGCCTGCTGGGTGTCGGCGAGTTTTGTCGCTGGGCGAGTCGTGCGTAATGCGACCAACCGCTCCTTGGCGAGCTTGCGCAGGTACGCCAGAGATGGTCGTTCGGGCAGATTTCGGGTGGGCATGGGCACGTTCCTTCCACTCAGCCCGGCGTCCGCTACTCACGGGCTGGAAGTCAGCGCGCCACGGTCGAGGTGGACGTGAACGGGTGGGTTCGACCCTTCACGCGGACCGTCGGCCGCCCATGTCGGCCGGCACAGATCTTAGCCAGGGAAGACAGGGCACAGGCAAGTGCTGACGGATGTCCCCCTTCGACGCGGACTGGTATGGAATCGGCTGGGGCGCGCCCGGCCCGCCTGATACTTGATTGATTCCAGAAACTGCGCCAAACTTCGGAGCGTGCCTACGACTGCGGACCTCGAGCGGATGGTGCGCGGGGCCGCATTGCGGGTCACCCGACCGCGGATCGCGGTGCTGTCCGCGGTGCACGACCATCCCCACTCCGACACGGAGTCGATCATCGGTGCCGTTCGGGAGAACCTCGCCGGGGTGTCCCACCAGGCCGTCTATGACGTACTGCGGGTGCTGACCGACGCGGGTCTGGTGCGGCGTATCCAGCCGCGCGGCTCCCTGGCGCGCTACGAGGCGCGGGTCGGGGACAACCACCACCACGTCGTCTGTCGGACGTGCGGTGCCATCGCCGATGTCGACTGCGCGGTCGGCAACATCCCCTGCCTGACGGCCGCTGATGACTCGGGCTACGAGATCGACGAAGCCGAGGTCATCTACTGGGGCCGATGTCCCGAGTGTGTCGCGGCGAACCAACCAGCCACCAGATGAGAACAGCGAGACAGGAGAAGGACCAACGTGTCTGACCGCGGTAGCGAAAGCGAAAACCCAGCAATCTCCGCGCCGACTCCCACGCCGACTCGGCCCAGGACGAACCAGGACTGGTGGCCGAATCGGCTGAACCTGCAGGTACTCCACCAGCACTCGCCCCGATCCAGTCCGATGGGTGAGGACTTCAACTACGCAGAAGAGTTCAAGACCCTCGACCTCGACGCGCTGAAACGAGACATCGTCGAGGTGATGACGACGTCGCAGGAATGGTGGCCGGCTGACTACGGCCACTACGGACCGCTCTTCATCCGGATGAGCTGGCATGCGGCGGGCACCTACCGCATCGCCGACGGCCGGGGTGGCGGCGGCGCCGGCACGCAGCGATTTGCCCCCCTCAACAGTTGGCCCGACAACGCGAGCCTGGACAAGGCGCGCCGGTTGCTCTGGCCGGTCAAGCAGAAGTACGGCCAGAAGATCTCCTGGGCCGATCTCCTGGTCTTCGCCGGAAACTGTGCCCTGGAGTCGATGGGGTTCAAGACGTTCGGCTTCGGGTTCGGTCGCGAGGACATCTGGGAACCCGAGGAGATCATCTGGGGGCCTGAGGACACCTGGCTCGGAGATGAGCGCTACAGCGGCGACAGGGAACTCGCGGGACCTCTTGGCGCCGTGCAGATGGGCCTGATCTACGTGAATCCCGAAGGCCCCAACGGCAACCCGGATCCGCTGGCCGCCGCCAGGGACATTCGCGAGACCTTCCGCCGGATGGCGATGAACGACGAGGAGACGGTCGCGCTGATCGCCGGCGGCCATACGTTCGGCAAGACCCATGGTGCGGGTCACGCGGAGAACGTCGGGCCTGAGCCGGAGGCGGCGCCCCTCGAGGAGCAGGGCCTCGGCTGGCGGAACACCTTCGGTAGCGGCAAGGGCGCGGACACGATCACCAGCGGCCTCGAGGGTGCCTGGACGCCGACCCCGGTGACGTGGGACAACAGCTTCTTCGAGACTCTGTTCGGCTACGAGTGGGAGCTGGCCAAGAGCCCTGCCGGGGCGCACCAGTGGAAGCCGAAGGACAGCGCTGGTTCCGGCACCGTGCCCGACGCCCACGACTCGTCGCGGAGCCACGCGCCGACGATGCTGACGACGGACCTCGCGCTGCGCTTCGACCCGGTTTACGAGCCGATCTCCCGGCGCTTCCTCGAGCACCCGGACGAGTTGGCCGACGCGTTCGCCAAGGCGTGGTACAAGCTGTTGCACCGCGACATGGGCCCGGTCTCCCGCTACCTCGGCCCATGGGTTCCGGAGCCGCAGCTGTGGCAGGATCCCGTCCCCGAGGTCACCCATGAGCTCATCGCGGACGAGGACATCGCTGCCCTCAAGGGCACGCTCCTCGCATCGGGCCTGTCCATCTCCCAGCTGGTCTCCACCGCGTGGGCGTCGGCGGCAAGCTTCCGCGGCACCGACAAGCGTGGCGGGGCCAACGGGGCACGGATCCGCCTTGCACCGCAAAAGGACTGGCAGGTCAACAGCCCGGCCGAGCTCGCCAAGGCGCTCCAGGTTCTGGAGCAGGTCCAGCGGGACTTCAACAGCGCGCAGCCAGGCGGGAAGCAGGTCTCGCTCGCCGACCTGATCGTCCTGGGTGGGTGTGCGGCCGTCGAGCAAGCGGCGAAGAACGCCGGACACGACATCACGGTCCCGTTCGTGCCGGGGCGTACGGACGCCTCGCAGGAGCAGACCGACGTGGAGTCGTTCGCCGTGCTCGAACCGACCGCCGACGGGTTCCGCAACTACGTCCGAGCCGGGGAGAAGTTGCCGGCGGAGACCCTGCTGCTGGACCGGGCCAACATGTTGACGCTGACCGCTCCCGAGATGACGGTTCTGGTCGGCGGCATGCGTGCCCTGAACGCCAACGTCGGACAGGCCCAGCACGGCGTCTTCACCGACCGGCCCGGGACTTTGACCAACGACTTCTTCGTGAATCTGCTCGACATGAACACCGAGTGGAAGGCGTCCGAGTCGCAGGAGTTCGTGTACGAGGGTCGTGATCGCGCCAGCGGAGAGATCACCCGGACCGGCACCGCCATCGACCTCGTCTTCGGCTCCAACTCCGAGCTCCGAGCCCTCGCTGAGGTCTACGCAGCCAACGACGCGCAGGAGAAGTTCGTACGCGACTTCGTGGCGGCCTGGGACAAGGTCATGAACCTCGACCGGTTCGACCTCGCCTGACACCGGTGTCCAGGTCGGCCGCACGTCAGGCCGACCTGGACATCCCCGGCCGGGTGGCTTCCGGAGTCTCTCGAAAAGGTTGGCGGGTTGTGTCGATCCACGACTTTCCCCGTTCGACCTAGGGGTAAGCGGGCCCGAGAGAGGGACCCGGACAATCCAGGGAGACAGAACCATGAAGTACATGCTGATCATGCGCGCCACCGACGAGACGTACAAAGCGTTCCAAGACGTCGATTTCAACGAGATCATCGAGACGATGGGCCGGTTCAACGACGAGATGATCCGTGCCGGCGTGCTGATCTCGGCGGAGGGCCTCGACGACGCCGCACAAGGTGTGGTTGTGGACTACTCGTCCGACCCGCCGGTGGTCACCGATGGTCCCTACGGCGAGACCAAGGAGCTGTTCGGGGGCTTCTGGATCCTCAACGTCGCCTCCAAGGAGGAGGCCGTGGAGTGGGCGAAGCGGGCGCCGATGGCCGGGCCGGGCGCCAAGGCCGAGATCCGCCGGGTCTCGACGATCGACGAGTTTCCGCAGGACAACGAGTGGATCAAGAAGGAGCGGGCGTGGCGCGAAGCCACCGGTCAGCTCTGAACGGATCGGCAGGGCGGGTCGGGGATGGCTGATCCCACCGGCCGTGAGGCCGTCGGCGCTGTCTGGCGGATCGAGTCCGCCCGGATCGTCGGTGCGCTCGCCCGGTACACCGGCGACTTCGCGCTGGCCGAGGACCTCGCCCAGGAGGCGTTTGCCGAGGCACTGGTGACCTGGCCGCGCGAGGGTGTGCCCCGCAACCCGGCGGGGTGGTTGCTCACCGTCGGCCGGCGCCGCGCGATCGACGCCTTCCGCCGGCGCTCTGCCCTTGACGAGCGGTACGCCGCCCTCGCTCAGAATCTGGGCGAGGGCGGCGTCGCCTCGGGGAGCGCACCAGCCGATCCGGTCCGAGACGGCGAGGACGTGCTGTGCGATCCGGATCAGATCGACGACGACATGCTCGCGTTGATGTTCATCTCCTGCCACCCCGTGCTGTCGCGGGAGGCGAGGGTCGCGCTCACCCTGCGGGTGGTCGGCGGTCTGACGAGCGACGAGATCGCCAAGGCGTTCCTCGTCCCGACCGCGACCGTGCAGGCCCGAATCACCCGGGCGAAGAAGACCCTCGGAGCGGCCCGGGTACCGTTCGAGGTGCCACCGGCGAAGGAGCGGGCCGAGCGGCTCGGATCGGTGCTCACCGTGGTCTACCTGATCTTCACCGAAGGGTCCTCGGCCAGCTCCGGTGAGGATCTGATCCGACTCGACCTCGCGAGCGAGGCACAGCGCGTCGCGCGGATGCTGGCCCGGCTGGTGCCGAACGAACCCGAGGTCCACGGCCTGCTGGCTCTGCTGGAGCTGACCGCGGCGCGCTTCCCCGCCCGCATTGGATCGGACGGCGAGCCGGTGCTGCTGGAACACCAGGACCGCCGCCGCTGGGACCGCGCCGCGATCCGCCGCGGACAAGCCGCGCTCGCCCGCGCTGAGCAGGTCGGCCGAGGCCTGGGCGCGTACGGCCTGCAGGCCGCGATCGCCGAATGCCATGCCGTCGCCCCGTCCGTCGACGCGACGAACTGGGAACGCATCGTGCTCCTCTACGAGGCACTCGGCCGGCTCGCGCCCTCGCCTGTGGTCGACCTCAACCGGGCTGTGGCCGTCTCCATGGCCCAGGGACCGGCGGCGGCACTGCCGATCGTGGACGAGCTCGTTGCCGCCGAGGTGCTGTCGAACTCGCACCTGCTCCCGACGGTTCGCGGCGAGCTGCTCACCCGCCTGGGACGCATCGACGAGGCGCGCGCCGAACTGCAGCTCGCCCTCCACCTGTGCGGCAACGAGCGCGAACGCGCCGTGCTGGAGCGTAAGGTCGCCGACCTCGGCTGACCGGCTCACGACCGGAACCTCTCAGTCGACTGCCGCGCCGCGAGTGATGTTGAGCGATGTCGTGGTGATGGACGCCGTCCTGCGTCCTGATCGTCACACCGACTCCCTCACACCACGCCTTGCGCATCACCGACGTACGACGGGTGTGTGGGGTGTCCGGCGAGAGGGTTCGTGTAACGGCCACGCGACGATGACCCGCGCTCCGGATCTTCTGTGCTTTCGGATGTCAGAGGCGGTGGAATTCCTCTGGTACGAGCGGGACCGACCAGTCGAGGCTGGGCGTCCACCGGCTCCAGTCGGCGTCGAAGGGCCAGGCCCGTGCCTCCAACGTGGCGATCGCCTTGCGCGCTTGGGCCTCGGCGAGTACGGCTTGGTCCGGAGTCAGGAGCCCGACCTCTTGCGCCCAGGAGAACTCGTCCTCGTCCTTCCACTTCCACTTCCACTTCGACAGATCGTCTGTGGCCACGACGTCGAGAACGAGGTCTTTGCTGTCGAAGCCAGGTGCCGAACGCTGCCAAGGCAGTTCGAGGTTGACATACCAGCCCTGGAACTGGCCGGTCTCGTGGTCCCAGGTACGGATGATCGAGTAGCCGTCGGCGACTACGTGGAGCCGGACTACGCCAGGTCCGTGGTAGACGGCATCGTCCTCGTAGCCGCCATCCCAGTCACCGGGCATGATGCGCGGACCCCAGGGCCCTGGACTGCGGTTGCCGGACCTCCGCTTCGCGTGCTGCCCCGGTGGATGGTAGAGCACTATCGCTTCAGCGTCGTCGGCGATCATCCGGGTCGGCATCGTGTAACCGACGTGCCGCGGCTCGACTCCTGGCAGGCCGTCCTGGATCGTCCGCAACAGCACGAGTTCGCCGGGTACGAAGCGCCTTGCGAGTGTCATCTGATGAACCTTACGTGCAACGAAGGTCGACTTCGCTGGGCAACTACGCGAAGCCGCCGTTGCTCATCAGCAATTGGCCGTTGATCCACTGCCCTTGCGGCGAGCAGAGAAAGTCCACGAGGTGCGCGGTGTCTTGCGGTGTTCCGAGGCGGCCGAGCGGTGTCTGGCGGATGCCGCTGGCCCGCACGTCGTCTGTCATCCAGCCGGTGTCTATCGGCCCCGGGTTGATGACGTTGGAGCTGATGCCAAGGTGGGCGAGTTCGCGGGCGGCGGCCAGGATAATGCGGTCCAGGGCTGCCTTGCTCGCGCCATAGGGGAGGTTACCGACGGTGTGATCGCTGGTGAGACCGATGATCCGTCCCGTTCCAGGTGTGGCGTGGAAGCGGCGACCGTACTCGCGGATCAGCTGCCAGGTGGCGCGTGCGTTGACGGCGAAATGCCGGTCGAAGCTTTCGACGGTGGTGTCGAGCAGGCCGGAGGCGACCGACTCGCAGTGGCACATCACCAGGGCGGTGACACCGCCAAGTCGGCGTTCGGTCGCATCGAAGATGCGCGACGGGGCGCCTGCGTCACCGAGGTTCGCCTCGATCGCGGCCGTAGCAGCGCCGTGCTCGGCAAGGGATCTGTCGATCGCGCCGGCCGCTCCGGGCTCGATACCCCAGGTCATGCGCTCGTCGTATGCGGTCCAGTAGGTGAAGGCGATGTCCCAGCCTGACGCCGCCAATCGGCGGGCTATTCCTGCTCCGATACCGACGGTGCGGCCCACGCCGGTGACCAGCGCGACCGGGCGGGGGACGTCGGAAGGATTACGGCCACGGTCGGCCTGGGTCTGATCGATACTCATTGTCACCGGGGTCCCTGTGTCTGTAGCCCTATCCCGCACGCCGTTTGCCAGCTGAAGATCTCACGGAAGGGAGACTATCTGGCCCAGCTCGCAGCATCTTCCCCGAGCGGCCGGACGCAGACGGTGGCCTATTCTCGGGCGTCATGGACCAGGACATGTCCGCTCGCCGGAGCCGTCAGTCATGACTCGTGGCGTGTTCGAGACACGACGCCTTGTCTGGCCGAACTGCCGAAATGTTCGTGACCTTGGTGGGCTGCCATTGGCGGATGGCGGGCAGACTCGCTCGGGCGTCCTGATCCGTGCGGACACATTGGACCGCCTGACCACTCAAGGCCTGGAGACGATCAGAACTGGCGGCATGGCGCGAATCGTGGACCTTCGGTCGCCGTGGGAGATGCCGCAGGTGGCGCACCCGTTCCAGGACGATCCTTCGTACCGGCAGATCGCCTTCATCGACGAGACCCGCGATCACGAGCGCAAGCCGGCGACCGAGCGCACCCTCGCCGACCTCTACCGCGGCAGCATCGACCGCAACGCTCGCCGCATCGCAGCAGCTGTGGTTGAGATCACCGCCGTGGAGGAGGGAGCAGTGATCGTGCATTGCTCGGCGGGTAAAGACCGCACCGGCATGCTCGTCGCGCTCGTGCTCGACGTGATCGGAGTGCCACGGTCCGCTATCGCGGAAGACTATGCCGCCAGTGAAGAAGCCATGAGAGTTAACGACGCTGAACTGCCGGACGTCAGCGACCCCGCTCACGACCAACGGCGGCGGATGATGAGGAGAGCGAAGCCAGAAACCATTCTGGAGGCACTCGAACACGTGGACCACCAGCACGGCGGTGCTGAGGCCTACTTCATGGCAAGCGGCGTCACCGCGACGCAGATCCGAACCCTTCGCGTACGACTCACTTCGCAGTAGACCGACGCGGTGCGATCTTGCCCATACCCGTGACGAACCCATGGCTTGCTGAGATGGACACCGCTCCGGCACGACTCCTTAAGAGACCAATATGGGAAGTCCCGCATGCTCTGAGTGTGTTCGGGAACAGACACGAGTTGCCTGTCTTCGTGCGCGAGGGTCGCGCCCTGGTCGCCGTCGGCTGGTTTCCGGGCACTCGGCGGCGGTTGTCAGGAAACATGGAGGTTTGTTGAAGCCTGAAGCTCGAACTGCGCGACCGGATCAGCCGGGTGTGGTCCATGCTGCCCCATCCTGCTCCTCGTTGTCCGAGCCGGGCCGATCGAACAGGCGCGCGTTCTCCAGATATACAGCTCTTCCAGCGGATCGAGCAGACAGGGACGCTATAACCCGGCGCGCAAGTCTCGGCGACAACAGCCTTTCTGCCTCTTCGCGAGTACAGAACGCCCAGCCGCGCAGCTCGTCCTCGGGCAGAGTGATCGCCGAAACCTCCTCAGGTTGGACCGTCCCCCCGTCGAACACGAACATCACGCCCTCAGGTTTGCCCTCATGTGATGACACCCAGTCGACACAGAGCAGGTCGAGCCGCGCCCGGCGAAGGCCCAGCTCCTCCTGCAACTCCCGGCACACGGCCCTGTGTGGTGACTCGTCAGCCTCCACCACTCCGCCGGGAATCTCCCAGGAGTTCTTGTACGTGGGCTGAACAAGAAGTATGCGGGCTGTTGGGTCGAAGAGTAACGCGCCGGCTGCCATCCGCTTTCGAGGAAGCGTCGCCCTGAAGTCAGCTTGGTTCGACTCCGTCGTAGTCACTGCCACACCGTACAGATACACAGTCGGGCCCTGCTGCGGGCTCGCCGTCGATGTGGACTGGCCCGCCCCTCCCTCCGCAAGCGCATGGCGTGAACACTCGGCGTGCTCGTCGCGCAGTGGCGCAGCACGCGTACACGCGCGCGGGCTCGAGCCACTAGCTCAAGGGCACAGGTGTGCGAGAGCGGCGTCTATCGGGTGGAGGTCGGCCAGGTCCTCGCCTGGGTCCCACCACATGCTGTCTGCCATCTCGTCATTCGGGGTGAAGGGAAGCGGAGAGACGATCCGTCCCTGGTAGATCGCCAAGTACTCGAACCGGCGACCGGGTGCGTACCACGTCCGTGCCGCACCGGCGAAGTCGAGAGTGGCCGGCCGTTGCCCGCTCTCCTCCTCGAGCTCGCGGAACGCGGCTTCGCGCGGCGACTCACCCGGATCCAGCATCCCGCCGGGCAACTCCCAGGCCTGCCGGTATCGGTTGAAGACCATCAGGCACTTGCCGCCGCACCAGAGCACAACCAGCGAGGCCGTCATTGGCACGGCTGGGTCCAAGCCACCAAGCTCATCTTCGGGCAGGCGATCGAAGCTCGTAAGGACACATCCATCGCTCTGCTCCACCGGCAACTCATACATGGCTGGACAGTCTCCCATCGCGCTTCAGGTGGGGCCGAGATGTCGCATCTCGAGCGTGGTGGAGCGCACGAGTACGGACTCGCGTGCGCCATGGTCGTCGCGGCCGACGGACGACCCTACCCTCGGCGGCCCAGCCTGACCGAGAGGTGGCCGTAGGCGCCGGTTGGTCACCCCGATGATGCGGTCGCCGCCCTGTCGGTCACGTTCGAGATGATGTGCCGGTGCTGGGCACCTACGCACTGCACGACTTCGCGCTGGTCCACCTCCTGCGCTACGGCATGCGGCCGTCAAAGATGGGCTTCTTCGCGTGGCACGCATGGCGTGACAGCGACGCCGGCACCTGGCCACCGAACGTCCCCGACGCCAAGCGCCTGTCCTACGACCTGCCCGAGATCCGCCACTGGCTGGAGCATTTATGCCGGCGCTTCTTCGGCTTCGCCCAATACAAGCGCTCGGCACTGCCCAACGGGACGAAGGTGTCCGCGGCCGGCGCGCTGGCCCCGCGCGGCGACTGGCGTGCGCCGTCCGACGGCAATGCCCGCGCATGGCTGCGCGACCTCGAGCGCTGGGACGCCGAGGGAGCGTGGGAGGCAACGCCGCCGGCCGAGACCTAGTACGGCGTGGCGTTAATGATTGGACGGTTGTTCCTGGGAGGATGCTGGTATGGCTCATCCTCCTGCTGCGGCGTTGGTGTTGCATGACGGTGATCGGGACGTTCTTGGTTCGTGGGTGCGAT
>NZ_JBEFTW010000047.1:0-49481 GCF_040196095.1 Actinopolymorpha sp. B17G11 | reverse complement strand
AGCGAAACCCAACGCGCCGAAGCCATCCAGATCTGGAACATCCACTACAACTACCATCGCCCACACACCGCCGTCGGAGACCAACCCCCAGCCTCACAACTCCACCACGGCGTCACCAACCTCCTGATCGGGAACAGCTAGCCGACGTGGCGTTCCCCTCCGCCGGGGACGGGGTCGGGCCTTCGTTCGTAGAGGTGGCCAAGTGGGCTCTGGACTCTGAAGACGCCCTGCTCCGGTTGGATCCACCACCACCGGCCCTCGTGTTTTGCGCGATGGTGCCGTCGGCAGAGTGCTCCCAGGTTGCAGACGCACGTGGGCCCGCCGAGGCGGTGCTCCATCGTGTGGTCGGCGTCGCAGCGTTCGCCAGGTCGGCAGCAGCCGGGTTGTCGGCAGGTGCGATCTCGGGCCCGGACGAATTCCTGCTGGGCCTTGGTGGGCCGGTAGGCGCCGCGACCATGGACGACGACAGCGCCGTCATGAGTCGCGGTGTGGGAGTACTCGAAGCCGGCATGCGCGGCCTTCATGATTTCGGCGAGCACCTCGGCCGACACGGGTCCGAACCCCACCAGCTCACCCGGCTCGCGTCCCGCACGAGCGGCTGCAGTATCGCTGCGGCGTGCAGGTCTGTCGTCGCGGGCGGGCGCGTCGATGTCCGCGGTCGCCTCGCCGGCAACGCGGCAATCCGCCGCCAGGCGCAGCCAGGTTTCGAGGGGTGCGACGAGTTCGACCTTGGGTACGACGCCGTGCGTGTCGAGGTGATGACCCTGAAGCAGGTCGAGGTACACGTCCGCCTCGATCTGCGTGAGCGTCCGCTCGCCGTCTGCCTCGTCGTGGATGGCCTTCGCGACCGCCTTCACGAACGCCTCGGCCGCGGCGACGCTCTCCAACGGAAGCTGGTAGCCGCCGATCTCGCCGGTCCCCTCACAGCCTGTGCCGAATCTCACCCGGCGCTCCTCGGTCGTTCGTCTGCGGCGTTCCTCCGCTCCGTCGGGGTCGAGCGCCAGGACCTTGGCCCGCAACCGTCGACTGATCTGCTGCTTGGTCAACCCTGGCGCGAGGGGAAGGATGAATGCCTCTGCCTGCAGGGCAAGCTCGGGTGAGAGACTCGCGGTCTCGGCCGCGATCTCCTTGGCCTTGGCCAGGTCGATCCGCCCTGCGTCGAGCGCGGCCCGCGTGCCGGGGAGTCGTTCAGTGAGTTCGTACGCGAAGGAGAGTTCGCGGTCAGCTGATCCCGGCGACATGGTGAGGGCGGCACCGATCTCGGCGGAGGCGAACTCGGTGAAGTGCTTCGTCAACTCGGGCGCCGAGTCGACCATGCATTCGGGCGAGCGCGCGACGAGTGTCATCACGTCGTACATCTGGCACGACGCCCACGAGGACTGGCGTTGCCACGCCTGCATCACGATCACCCGGGCGTAGCCGTTGAGCATTGTCGGATCGATGCCGGCCAGGACGGCGGCAAGGTCGGGCCCCGGCGCCACTTCCTTCAGCGCCGACAGGTCGAGTACCCTGCTGTCGAACATGTCATCGAGTATAGCGCAATGATCACGGCGGTGCGGAACAGAAGGCCCTTGTGCAGCAGGCTCTCTGTTCGCCACGAGCGAACACGACGGATTCCTGCAAGCGGTGATGTCGGGCCGGCTGGTATACGACAGCAACGGTGAGATCCCACGTCGGGTGATGGCGACGTGGAAGGCTGGCCGGCATGGATGTGGCAGGTGCCTTCGGCGTCGTGACGGGCGCGTCGAGCGGGATCGGGCGGGCGGTCGCGCTTCGGCTCGGCGGGATGGGATGTCGCCTGGTCCTCGTCGGCCGGGACAAGGAACGCCTGGACGAGGTCGCCGGGCGTACCGGTGGCGAGGTGCGCATCGCCGATTTCGCCGATGAGGAGAGCGTCGCCGCGCTTGCGTCCTGGTTGGCCGCTCTCGATCCGGTGCCGGACATTCTCCTCAACGATGCCGGGATCGGTGCCGTTGCCGATGCGGACGCGGACACCGATGACGAACAGGTCCCCGGCGCCGAGCTCGAACGCCTGCTGGCCGTCAATCTCCGTGCGCCAATAGCGCTCACCAGGGCGGTGCTTCCCGGCATGCTCCGCCGCGGCAGCGGCCATCTCGGCTACGTCAGCTCGATCGCCGCGCTTCTCGGCGTGCCACGCGAGTCGAGCTACGCGGCTGTCAAGGCAGCCTTGCATGCGTACGGCAGAAGTCTGCACGCGGAAGTTGCCTCTCGCGGTGTCGGCGTCAGCGTCGTCGCGCCCGGCATCGTCGACACGGAGTTCTTCGTCCGAAGGGGAGTGCCTTATGTCCGGCGGTTCCCGCGTCCGATCTCACCTGACCGGGTGGCGGCACGGATCGTTCGTGCGATCGAACGCGAGCGGGCCGAGGTGATCGTCCCGCGCTGGCTCCGTATCCCCGTCGCGCTGCAGGCGGTCGCGCCCACGACGTACGCCCGACTCGCCGGTCGTCATGCCAGCTCGCGATCGTCACCGTCGCCGCGACGATCATGAACTGGAGCGCCAGGGCTCAGCGGCCGGTGACGGCGCGGAGGGACTCGCGCAGGGAACTCATCGTGGCGAGTACGGCGGTCGGTTCGTAGCCACAGTGGGCCATGCAGTTGGCACACCGGTCGTCCCGACCACGGCCGTAACGCTCCCAGTCGGT
This sequence comes from Actinopolymorpha sp. B17G11, assembly GCF_040196095.1. Taxonomy (NCBI): domain Bacteria; kingdom Bacillati; phylum Actinomycetota; class Actinomycetes; order Propionibacteriales; family Actinopolymorphaceae; genus Actinopolymorpha; species Actinopolymorpha sp. B17G11. The sequence goes on along the minus strand of NZ_JBEFTW010000047.1, from coordinate 46,818 downwards.
CTCCTCGACGAGTTCGCGGTAGGTCGCGGCATAGCCGTCAGCCATCAGGTAGCACGGCCGCTGCCAACCGTAGAGGGAGTACGACGGAATTCCCCATGCCGTGCACGAAAAGTCCCGACGTCCCTCGAGAAAGTCCAGGAACAACGGCGAATGGTTCAGCCGCCACCGCCGCCGGTTGCCTCCCGCGAAGGCCTTGCGAAACAGCTCGCGCGTCTGCGTAACCCCGAGAAAGTGGTCCTGGTCCGGCGCCTTCTCATAGGCGTACGCCGGCGAGATCATCATCTGGTCGACCCGGAGATCGTCGTTGAGGAAGTTGAGCACGTCAATGACGTTCTGCGGTGTGTCGTTGGTAAAGAACGTGGTGTTGGTGGTGACCCGGAAGCCCTTGTCCTGAAGGAATCTCACGGCCGCCACAGCCTCGTCGAAGACTCCGTCGGCGCACACGGACTCGTCATGACGTTCACGCAGCCCGTCGATGTGGACGGCGAACGCGAAGAACCGGGACGGAACGAAGGAGAACCGGTCCCACCACTTGCGCAGCAGCACGGCGTTGGTGCACAGGAAGACGTACTTCTTGCGCCGCACCAACTCGTTCACCAGCGTGTCGATCTGCGGGTGCATCAGCGGTTCGCCGCCCGCGATCGACACCATCGGCGTACCGCATTCGTCCATGGCGGCAAGGGCTTGCTCCACCGGCATCCGGCGCCGCAGCTCGTCGGCCGGATGCTGGATCTTCCCGCATCCAGCACAGGCGAGGTTGCAGGCGAAGAGCGGTTCGAGCTCGACCAGGAGGGGGAACTTCTCCCGACCACGCAGCCGCTGGGTGGCCAGGTAGCGCGCCATCCGCAGGCTCTGCCGCATCGGCATCCCCATCCTCAGCGCACCTCTTTCGGCAACATGAAGCGGATGTCCTCGCGGGTGACCTCGCGTTCCTCGACGACCAGCGGGCCGAGCCCGCCGAGCGCGTCGACCACGCTGTCGACGAGCTCGGTGGGTGCTGAGGCGCCCGCGGTCACCGCCACGGTGTCGGCGGTCGCGAGCCAGTCGAGGTCGATCCCGGACGCGTCATCGACCAGGTGCGCCGGAGTGCCGAGGCGTTCGGCGGTCTCGACCAGCCGGTTGGAGTTGGAGGAGTTGGCCGACCCCACCACGAGAACGACGTCGGCCTCGTGGGCTACCGACCGGAGTGCGCGCTGGCGGTTGGTCGTCGCGTAACAGATGTCGTCGGACCCGGGTGCGGAAAGCGCCGGAAAGCGTTCGTGCAGGACGGCGAGGATCCCCGCCACCTCGTCGACCGCCAGCGTGGTCTGGACGAGATAGGACACGTGGTGAGGATCGGGCACCCGGACCCGGCGCGCGTCGTCTCGATCCTCGACGAGGAGCATCTTGTCCGGGCGTTCGCCCATCGTGCCGTCGGTCTCCTCATGACCAGCGTGCCCGATGAACAGCACCGTGTCTCCGCGATCGGCGAAACGGCGTGCCTCGCTGTGCACCTTCGCCACCAGCGGGCACGTGGCGTCGACGACGCCGAGGCCGCGCCTGTCCGCCGTGTCGCGTACGTCTGGAGACACCCCGTGGGCGGAGAACACCACCGTCGCGTCGGCGGGCACCTCGTCCAACTCGTCGACGAACACCGCGCCGAGACCTTCCAGACGTCGTACGACATGGGCGTTGTGCACGATCTGCTTGCGGACGTAGACAGGTGGTCCGTTCTGGGCAAGCACTCTCTCCACGATGTCGATCGCCCGCTCGACCCCCGCGCAGAACGACCGTGGCGAGGCGAGAAGCACCCGCCGGGAGGGCCGTAGCGCCGACCCCCACGCGTCGAGGGCGGGTACGACGAAACCAAGAACCCGCAGGGCCGTCCGCAGATGCCCGAGCGTCGCCGGACGCAGCAACCGTTCCTCGGCCGGGTCGGCGATCACGCGTACACAGGCTGTGGGCGAGGGTCTCGGGGTCCCCTCGAGAACGTGGCGCTCGCGGAGCGTATCCGTGGGATGAGACAGCAGCCACGCGGATTCCATGTCGACCGCGAGCGCCCCGGTCGCGTGCAGGTCCGCGCGGGAGGATCCCGACACGACGTGGTGCGCGCTCACCACCGGACCGGTGTGGACCGCCGAGCCGGCGCGTCGCAGTTCGTGCGTACGCTCGAGTGCGCCCGCGAGCAGCGGCGCGCTCGGGCAGGAGACCACTGCGCCGTCCGCGCCGTCGCGCACCTCGGTCGCCACCACCACGTCACCCGGGCGCAGGTCCGGCGACAGTCCGCCCGCGATTCCGGCGACCGCGATCCCCGCCGCCGTGCGTAGGTCCGCCGAGCCCGCGGCCTGCTCCGACCGCGACCTGCCCACGCCCGTGCGCAGAACGACGCCGGCACCCAGCCCGCGTCGCAGGCGTCGCGCCTCCGCGTGGGTCGGTGCGCAGACGACGTACTGTCGCGGCATCTCCTGCCTCCTCTCGGGCGTTCCAGTCATCGGCCTCCTGCCAGCCAGGCCTCCTACCGGCCGGACCCCACACCACCCCGGCCTCCCACCGGCCGGGCGCGGCACCCAGTCGGGCCCCATGTCGTCTGGACCTCACACCAGCCGGATGTCATGTGCCGCCGTTACATCGGCCCGCCGCCCCAGGTGGACCGGCCGAGCAGCCGGCCGAGGGCGCTGATCGGGAACACCATCCGGTAGAGGTGGTAGTTGATGTAGAAGTCGCCTGGAAACCCCGTACCCGTGAACTGCGGCTCGTCCCAGCTGCCGTCATCACGCTGCGAGGCCACCAGCCACGACATGCCCCGCATGGCCGCGTCGGAATCCTCCCGGTCGCCGGCATGCAGGGCGAGCAGAGCCCAGGCGGTCTGCGAGGCCGTCGACGGACCGAGCCCCCGCCACGCGGGATCGTCGTAGGACCGGAGGTCCTCGCCCCATCCGCCGTCGTCGTTCTGGTGCTCCTCGATCCAGGTGAGCGCGCGGTGGACGGCCCGGTGGCTCCGCGACACACCGGCCGCGACGAGGGCCGGTACGACGGCGCCCGTTCCGTACACGTGGTTGGCTCCCCAGCGGCCGAACCACGACCCGTCGTCCTCCTGGTGGTCGAAGAGCCAGCGCACCGCCCGCCGCACCGTACGTTCCTGGGCGAGGCCCTCGCGGGCGAACATCTCGACGATGTGCGCCGTGACGTCGGCGCTCGGCGGGTCGATCACCGCGCCGAAGTCGCAGAACGGAAGCTGGTAGGCAAGCTCGCGGGTGTTGTCGGCGTCGAAGGCGCCCCACCCGCCGTCCTTGCACTGCATCGCCCGCAGCCAGGCCAGCGCCCGGCCCACGGCGTCGTCGACTTCGGGGACCGCGGCCGTACGCCGCAGACCGAGCACGACCTCCGCCGTGTCGTCGGTGTCGGGGTAGAGGTCGTTGTCGAACTCGAACGCCCAACCGCCGGCGGGCGCGGTTGGGCGGCGTACGACGTAGTCACCGCGGACCCGGATCTCCTCGCCGAGCAGCCAGTCGCGGGCCCGCACCATGGCCGGCCGGTCGGCCGGGACGCCGGCGTCGCCCAGCCCGACGAGTGCGAGCGCGGTGTCCCACACCGGCGACTGGCAGGCCTCGATCCGCCGGACCGGGCCCTCCGGGCCGTCGGACCGGATCGTGAAGCGCTCCCACCCGGCGATGCCGGACACCAGCACCGGATGGTCCAACGGGTAACCGAGCGCGTGCAGCGCCATCAGCGAATAGACCCAGGGCGGTTGGATGCCGCCCCACGAGCCGTCCTTCTCCTGCCGGGCGATGATCCACTCCGCCGACCGGCGCATCGCCTGCCGCCGCAGCGGAGTCAGCGGGCGGCGTTCGTACCCGTGCAGCAGTCGGTCGAGCCAACCGAACGCACCCTTCCAACTGGTCAGCGGGTGAGGCGGGCGGGCGGCGCGGGCACCGGACCGCAGCTCGTGCGTGGTCACCCCCAGGTCCCGTCGCGGTCGCAACGCGCCGAGAATCGTCAGCGGTACGACGGTCTGGCGCGCCCAGCACGCCCAGTCGTAGAGGTTGAACGGCACCCAGTTCGGCAGGAACACCAGCTCCGGCGGCATCGCCGGCACGTCGTCCCAGCTCCACTCCCCGAACAGCGCCAGCCAGATCCGGGTGAAGACGCGGCAGCGTTCGAGGCCGCCGCCGGCGAGGACGAACTCCCGGGCGAGTGCCATGTGCGCTGCTTCGGGGTCGTCGCCGGCCAGCTTCAGCGCGACGTACGCCTCCGCTGTCGTCGACAGATCGCCGGGTCCGAACCAGGAGTTCGCCCAGGACCCGTCGGCCCGCTGCCGGCCGCGGATGAAGCGCGCGCTCTCCTCGGTCTGTTCCGGCGTACGGATACCGAGGAACTGCCGCATCAGCAGGTCCTCGGCGTCCATCGTCACGTTCGTCTCCAGCTCGCCCTTCCACCAGCCGCCGGGATCCTGGAGCCCCAGCAGGTGGTCGACAGCCCGGTCGAGGGCGGCGTCCGCCTGGTGGAGGAGCGCGGAACGGTCCGCTCGACGTCGGTGCGCGACGACGGCTTCGCCGGATCGCCGACTGGAACGCGAGGTCGTCGTCATCAGCGGTCCCGCCCTCTCAGCTGCTGGGCCACTGCGGTCAGCTCCCTCTCGACCTCCTGGTGCAGGCCGAGCGGAGCCAGGGCGTCGACGCCCGCGGCGAGTTGCCGGTCCGCTTCGGCTTCGGTCCATGTCCGGCCGCCGGCCTCCTCGATCCAGGCGGCGGCGTCGGTGAGCTCGGCGTCGGTGAGGGGAGTGGGCTTCGCGTAGAGCTCCCGGAGCTTCCCACCCGCCGCGGTCTCGGACGTGAGCGCGACGACGACAGGCACCGTCTTCTTGCGTGTACGCAGGTCCGACAGGACCGGCTTGCCGGTCACGGCCGGGTCTCCCCAGATCCCCAACAGGTCGTCGGTGAGCTGGAACGCCATGCCCACGTGGTCGCCGAACTCCGACAGCCCGCTGCACAACGGCGCCGGCGCACCGACAAGGACGGCACCGAGGGACGCCGAACACGCGAGCAACGCCCCGGTCTTGTCCGCCGCCATCGCGAGGCACTCGGTGAGGTTCACGTCGTCGCGCTTCTCGAACGCGACGTCCGCGCTCTGGCCGGCGATCAGCCGCCGGACCGTCCCACCCACCCTGCGGACGGCAGCCGGGACCGTGTCCGAGGCCACGTCGGCCAGGACCTCGTTCGCGAGGGAGAGGAGTGCGTCGCCGGCGAGGATCGCGTCGGACGTCCCGAAGCGGGCCCACACGGTCGGCCGGTGCCGGCGTTCGGTGTCACCGTCGATCACGTCGTCGTGCAGCAGGGAGAAGTTGTGCACCAGCTCGCACGCGACGGCGGCGGGAACGCCCTCAGCCGGCGGTGCCTCCGCCGCGACCGCCGAGAGGAGCGCGAGCGTCGACCGGACGCCCTTGCCGGCGGTGCCACCACGGGTACGGCCGTCGGCGTCCCAGAAACCGAGGTGATAGCCGGCCGTGAGCCGCGTCGCGGCATCGAGACGGTCGATGGCCTTGCGCAGGGCGGGGTCCACCAGCCGGCGCGTGTCGATGCTGAACCGGTCCGAGGTCAGGGTCATGGGACCTCCTTCGTCGGTCCCATGACCAAGGTGCTGTGCTTTTTCATGACCTCACTTCGTTCGGTCATGGGACCTCCTTCGTCGGCCCCATGACCATGGTGCTGTGCTTTTTCATGACCTCACTTCGTTCGGTCACTGTGGCCTCCGTGAGCACCCGTCCGAGGGCGTGTGGGTCGCGATCGATCGAGTCCGCCGCGCGGAGGCCACTGCGGACAGCGCCCTCCATCGTGTCCGGCCAGCCGGTGGCCGTCCACGCTCCGGCAAGGACCAGGCCGGGCAACTCCGTCCGCGGTGCCGGCCGCAACGCGGCCGTCCCGGGACCCTGGCGGAAGGTGGCATGGGGTTCACGGGTGACGAACGACTCGATGAGCCGTGCGTCGCGGGCCCGCGGAAAGAGAGCGACCATCGCGTCGGCGTACTGGCGCTCGAGCTCCTCGGCCGGCGTCGCGATGTGGCGGTGGGCGGCGGAGAGCGAGACGACAAGGTACTGGCCGCAGTGGACGCCGGCCGCCTGGCTCCGGTCGAACACCCACTGCACGGGAGAGTCGAGTGCGGCGGCGAACGCGAGCGGCATCACCGACCGGTCGTAGTGCAGGTGGACGTTGACGATCGGGGAGGACCCGAGCCCGGTCCAGCGGTAGCGCAGGGGTGCTGCTTGCTCCGGGACCAGGGTGCCCGCCGCCTGGTGGGGGACCGCGAGGACGACACTGTCGACCGCGACTTCGCCGTCGTGCGTACGAACGAGGAATCCCGCGGTGTCGCGGTCCCTGGCCGGCACGATGGCGGCTACTTTCGCCTTCGTGTGCAGGCGTACGCCGAGATGGGCGAGGAGCCGCGCGGCGGGTTCGGCGTGCAGCTGGCGGAGCGGCACGGCCGGGATGCCGAGGTCGGCGGCCCGGGAGTCCTCGAGCAGGCCGGTACGAAAGACGCGGGCGGCCAGCCCAAGCGAGGCGTCGTCCGGGTGCAGGTTCAGCGCAGCGACGGTGATGAGTGCCCACAGCCGGTCGACGGCGTGCCCACTCTGGCCGCGGATGCGCAGCCAGCTGCCGAAGGTGAGGGTGTCGTTCGCCGGGTCGTCGGGGTCGACAGTACGCAGGGCGAGGACGGCCGGCGTGAGCCGGGCGCGGTCGGCGAGCGACAGCGGTGCGTAGCGCGCGAGGGCCGCGCCCAGGTGCAACGGTGCGGGACCGCGGCGGCTGCGGCGGAGCCACGCCGTCCGGTAGGGCAGGTCAGCGGAGCCGCGGTGGAGGACCGGGATGGCGAACCGCTCCTGCACCGGGGCGTCGGCGCTCACGCCAAGGCGGTCGAGCAGCCAGCGGTAGGCCTCGTAGCACCGCAGGAACACGTGCTGCCCGGTGTCGACGGTCAGGTCGCCGCGAGGGAAGGAGTACGTCGCGCCGCCGAGATGCGGTCGCGCCTCGAGCAGCGTCACCGCAGCACCCCGGTCGGCCAGCCGGCAGGCCGCCGCGATGCCCGCGAGACCACCGCCGACGACCGCGACCGATCGTCCGGTGAGGGAGGCTGCCGGCCCTGCCTCCGGGTCCTGCCCTGCCTCGGGCGCCGTCATGCCGTACCCCGCAGGATCGCGCGGGCAGCGACGGCTGCCTTCTCCCGGCCCGGCAACGACAACCGGGTGTGCCGGGTCGCGTCCGGGTCGGTACGGATCCGGCCCAGCAGGCGGTGGTAGATGCCGGCCATCGCGGCCGTGCACGCGCGGCTGCGGCGGTCGAGCAGCGGGAGGAGTCCGAGCCCTCGGGCGTACCACGTCTCCGCGCGCTCGGCCTCGAACCGCACCAGGTCGGCGAACCCGGGCGAGCCCGCGAGTGCGCCGCCGGCGTCCACCTCCAGCGAGCAGCCGAACCGTTCGAGGTCCTCCTCCGGCAGGTAGATCCGGCCACGCTGCCGGTCCTCCCGCAGGTCGCGGAGGATGTTGGTGAGTTGGAGTGCGACACCCAGGGTGTCCGCCAGCGGGGCCGCGCGCGCCTGGTCGGGCGGGTCGAAGACGCCGAGCGACAGCCGCCCCACCGAACCGGCGACGCTCCGGGCGTAGCCGACGAGGTCGTCGAACGTCTTGTACTGGTGGCCGCGGACGTCCGCCTCGCAGCCGTCGACCAGCTCGTCGAACGCCGCCACCGGGATCGGGAAACGCCCGGCCGCATCGGCGAGCGCGGTGAGCACCGGGTCGTCGGCTCTCCCGTGCGCCAGACGTTCGTACGCCCCGATCTGACGTACCTGGGCTCGGACGGTGGCGAGCCCGCGGAGCTTGTCCTCGTCCGGCAGGTCACCGTCGCCGATGTCGTCGATCCGCCGCGCCATCGCGTAGACAGCCGACAGCGCGCGCCGCTTCGCCGCCGGCAGCAGCCGGATGCCGTAGGAGAAGTTCCGCGCCTCCTGGCGGGTGATGGCCTCGCAGACGGCGTACGCCCGGACGACTGTCGGCGTCGACGCCGGCTTCGACGCCGGTGCCGGCGACTCTGCGCGGTTGCTGTCCCCCGCGGTCATCCCCACCCCCTTGCAACGCTCCGTAACCAGGCACCCGCCACATGACGCGATGTGGGTTTCGGTACCCGTCGCAGCGGGTCGTAGTCGCCTCGGCGCAGAGCTGTGCACGCGGCCCGACCGCCGGCGATGTAGCCCGAGACGGCGAGCCGGGCCCGGCCGGTCAGTGCGGCGAGCAGGGGAGTGCCGGCGATCAGCCACGCCTCCGCGCGTTCGGTCTCGAACGCGATGAGGGAGCGCAGTGCGGCGGACGCGGACGGAAGGGCGAGGTCGGTTTCCGCGACGCCGAAGGCGTGGAGGTCCTCCTGGGGCAGATAGACCCGGCCCATGCGGTAGTCCTCCGCGACGTCCTGCCAGTGCTCGACCAGTTGGAGGCCGGTGCAGATCCGATCGGAGAGCTCGACCCGTTCCGGCGTCGCTTTGCCGAAGACGTGAAGCACCAGTTCGCCGACGGGGTTGGCGGACAGCCGGCAGTAGCCGACCAGATCGTCGAACGTCGCATACCGCGAGACCCGCTGGTCCTGCCGGTTGGCCTCGATCAGGCGGAGCAGCGGGTCGGCCGGCAACCGGCGCCGGGCGATGGGTGAGGCGAGCGCGGCGACCACCGGGTCCGATGGCGCCCGACTTCCGTCGTACAGCGCTAGGACATCGGCGCGGAGGGCGTCGAGGGTGCGCAACCGGGCCATGCGGTCACCGTTGCCCAGGTCGCCCGTGTCGTCGACATGGCGGGCGAAGCGGTAGAGCGCCTGCAGGTCATTTCTGATTCGTGGCGGCAGCACCCGCAGGGCCACCGGGAAGTTCTCGCCACCTGCTTTTGCCAACGGATCATCGGCTCCGATGGCAGGCGGGCCGACGCGTTGTGGATCCCAGGCACTCACCGCTCGCCTCCGCCCCGCTGAACCCTATCTATCGGGTCACGAGCTATTGCGATTTCAGCTTAGGGGATGACCGTCTGAAGTGTGGGCAATGTCGCGGGAAACGCCGTGAAGATATCGTTCCGCAATTTCTCGAATGAGGCCCTCGGACACGTTGAGTGCCGCCGCCACCTCGTGCAACTCCGCCAGGTGGGTCGGGGCCATTTCCTCGATTCGTTGGCGGCCACGGGGGGTGAGGTGAAGGCGTACGATCCGTTGATCTTGGGGATCTGGCGCGCGGCGTACGAGTTCCATCGCCTCCACCCTGGCCACGAGTTCGACCGCGCTGTGATGTCGGACCAGAAGATAGTCGGCGATTTCGCGAATACTCGGCGGTGTGGTTTCAGGGCACGCCCGAAGGATCAGCAGAAGTTGATGTTGCTGGGAGGTGAGGCCGACCCGGGCGGCACTTTGTGCACCACGCAGCAGGAAGCGCCGCAGCGCATAACGATAAAGGAAGAGGCTGCGGAACTGCTCGTCGGTGAGGCGTTCCATGCAGGTGAGATCCGGTGGGTTGGGCGGCCCGTGAAAACCGCATGTCGCACTGCCACATCGTAGGCTGGCCGATCGCATTGTCGGGGCGTTCAGTGCGAATGTCGCCGCCGGATAATGACCACGCTGAGCATGCCTTGCGGTCGGTGGGACCCCTTCCCGGCTCGCCGAGGTGTCGAATGGCGGACCCGGGGTCGCCGCGCTCGACGCATGTCCGGCCCGCGCACAGTACGGCAGCCGCACGTGTTGCGCAGAGTGACGGGTCGGCGGAGTCCAACGCGGCTCGGACTACAGGCAGAAAACAGCGGAGTTCGAGAGCATCGCCCGGACTGGGTGGCACAGCACCGCGCTTGGCGCGACGTCGACTGTCGACTGCATGGCTGCCCGCGCGAAACGCTCGACCAAGGAGCCGCCATGACTGGGCTACTGGACAGCAACCTGCAACGGGCATACGACGATCTCGCTGATGTCCGCCGGGCTCTGGCCTTCCTGCACATCGCAGACAGCGGGCGCGGTGACCCGATCGCGACGATCCTGGCATGGATTGACTGGGACGAGTCGAAACCCTGGGACAGCGCCAACCACGTCGGCCGGGGGCCGAGCAGCGGGATGGGCGAGATGCAGACGGCGATCGACGAGCTCACCAAGCAGCGCAACGCCCTCGCGACAGCGTGGAAGGGTGCTGCCGCCGAGGTGTTCCTGGACTTTTCCGCCAGTGTCCTGGAGAACTGCCGCCGCGTCGTGGAGGAGCTCCAGGCCATGGTGAAGGTCATGGCGTCCGGAGAGGGAACAACCCATCAGGCGATGAAAGATCTCACCAAGAACGCTTGGAAGGCTGCTGGCGACATCGCCGACGACTCGAAGGTGAAGGAGGCGGTGGAGCGCATCTTCCACAGTAACGATCAGCAGGAGCGTAGCGATGCGCGGCTGGAGCTGCTGGGAGTGATCGAGCGCCTGAAAAGGGGGGTGACCGCCGAGGTCGATCGGATCGACGAGAACGTGCTGGTGCTGGTCAAACCCTTCGCGTACGAGCTGTCTTTGAAGAACCCCCTGACCGGTGCCGGCGGCCCGCCATCAAAGACCGAGATCGACTTGAACATCGCACGCCCCGCGGGACAGGCGATGCTCCCCGCGATCGCCGGGATCAAACGGGCGGCGAGGTCTATGGAGGAGGCGTGGCATGCGGTCGACCAGTACTCCTTCGGAACGTCGGCCAACGCCCAACAGGTCCTCCACACCTGGCGGCAGGCACTCGCCCACCGTCGGACCGACATCGCCAACTGTTACGGGCAGGCCAAGGGCATGTACGGCGGCATGAGTGCCGTCATGCACAGGTACGCCTACATCGAGAACAACAATCAGGAACGCATCGACAACATCCTCAGCGGCGACATGCAACGTCAGAGGCTCGACGACTACTGGCACAAGAACGCCTCCGGCAAGGGTCCCGACGGCACTGCACCGATCTACAACGAAACTGCCGAAACGGAGGCAGAGCTCGACGCCCTCGACGAGGGATGGAACGGTAAGGGCGACGTGCCATCGGACTCGGGGCCTGGTGAGGTCAAGAACCCAGAGCCGCCCACCCCGGCGGAGATCGCCGACGAGATCGGCCAGAGAGGGGTCAGGGGCGGGCTGAGATAGGCGGAGCCGGTAGCGGACTGGAGGACGCATCCGTTAGCCGGACGGCAGGCGGAAATCAGTCGGGCGGAGCGGACGGCGTCTTCCGCAGGCGAAGGTCGTGCAGGCTGGCGCGCAGTTCGGCGAGGGCGGGTACCCGCAGTGCCACCACGACGACCGTGTAGGACGCCAGGCAGACGGTGCCGGTCGCGCCCAACGCAAGGAGCGCGTGCACGGCGTCCCGGACGTCGACCGCCCGGAGGACGAGCCAGCCGGCGGCAGCGGACACCACCGAAGCGGTGAGGACCGCGACAACCGTCCGCCCGAGCGGCTTCAGGGCGACCGCCCGGTGCCGACGTGCGGTCAACACGCTGAGCATGACCGCCGCCACGAGGACCGAGAGTGACGTCGACGCCGCCAGGCCGCTCACGCCGTACCGCACGCCCAGAGTGAGGTCCCCGGCGACGTTGACCGCCATCGCGGCGAGCGCGGTGAGGACCGGCGTACGACTGTCACCCACGGCGAGGCAGGTACGCGCGACGACCTCGCGGACGGCCAGACCCGCGAGCGCGACCGCGTAGAGCGACACCGCGAGCGTGGTGAGCTCCACAGCGCGGGCATCGAAGTTCCCGCGCGCCAGCAGCAGGACGACGATCGGCTTGGCCGCAATCGCGAGCACGATGACGACCGGGGTGATGAGGACAAGGGTGACGCCGAGGACCCGCTCGGTGGTTCGACGCAGATGAGCCCGGCGCGACGGGTCTCCGAGCGTCGAGAACGCAGGGAACAGCGTCGTCGTGAACGCCGTCACCAGCACGACTTCGGCGAGCGTCACGATTCGCCAGCCGTAGCTCAGTGAGGCGATGGTTCCGGCACCCTGCGCCGATCCGACGGCCCGGTCGACCATGGTGTTGACGTTGAGGATCGCGCTGCCGACGAGGAGCGGCGGAACGAGGGCGAGCACCTCGCGGAAGCCGGGGTCGCGAAGCCGTAACGACGGGCGGAGCTTCAGCCGGATCGTGGTGACGGCGGGCAGCTGGAACAGGAACCTCGCGACCGACCCGACCACGAACCCGACCGCGAGCGCCCCGACGCCGAACTGCCCACCGAGGAACACCGCGCAGGCGATCATGATGATGTTGAACGGAATGCCCTGGATGCCGGACCAGAAGAACTTGCCGTGTGCCTGCGCGGCGGCGGCGAGCAGATTCGTACCCGCGATGAACACGGTGGCCAGCAGCACGATCCGGGTCAGCCGGACCGCCTCGTCGGCCGTCGCGGCGTCGAAGCCGGGTGCGAGCACGCTGAGAAGGGGTTTCGTCGCGACGAACATAAGGACCGACCCGGCGACGAGCACCATCACGGTTACCGTCAACGAGACCCGCACCGTGCGGTGGCCGGCCGCCACGTTGCCGACGTCCACCGCGCGCGCGACCGGCGGGATGAGGCCGCGGGCCATCGCACCGGTGATCAGACCCAGAACGACGCTCATCAGGCCCTGCGCGACGAGGAACGCATCGACCGACGACGACGCGCCGAACACCGCCGCCATCACCGCGTCGCGGCCGAACCCGAGAACCTGGCTCACTGCCGTGAGCCCGGCAAGCAGCACCGAGGAGCGGACGACGGTCCGCCGGGTCGCGCTCACGCCGGCCCGTCAGGTGCGTACGTCGCGGTTGTCGTAGCGATGGTGTGGCGCCATGGCGCCACCACGCGGGCCCTCGTGGCGTGCCGGCGAGGGCCACGCGCTGCCGGTCCGGTTCGCAAGCACTGTCTCCTGCTCTGGTCGGCTGGTCGTCGTCTCGCCCTCGCCGCCGCCGGCAGGGCTCCCGCCAGCGCCGACGCCAGCACCGACGGCCGCGCCTACGCCCACGCCGACGGGACCGCCGCGGGCACCCGCGGTCCGGCTGTGGACGAGTGGGAGTACGACGGAGAAGGTGGCACCCGCACCTGGGGTGGACTCGAGGGTGACCCTTCCCCCGTGTGCCTGGGCGATGGCCCGCACGATGGCGAGGCCGAGGCCGGAGCCACGCAGGGGAGTGGCGGCCGTGCCGCGCTCGAACCGGCGGAAGATCCGTTGCGCATCACGCGGACGTACGCCGGGGCCGGTATCGCGGACCCACAGGCGTACGTCCCCGGCGGCGCGGTCGATGCGGCAACCGATCGCCACCGCGTCGGACTCGCCGGTGTGCTGGACCGCATTGTCGAGCAGCTGGAGGAGCGCCTGGGTGAGGCGGTGCGGATCGGCCACGACATAGCCGCGCTCGTGGATCTCGATCCGCCAGTCGCGGTTGCCGAGCGTCTGTGCCTTGGCGGCAACGTCGTCGACGAGCGCGCCGACCTCGACGAGTGAGAGCCGGAGGAAACCCGGGCCGTCGGAGGTGGTGAGAGTGGCGAGGTCGTCGACGAGCCGGGCCATCCGGTCGACCTCGTCCAGGAGGAGCGTCCGGGTGTCAGCCACCTCGTCGCGGCTGGTGGCGTCCAGCAGCTCCAGGTGCCCGCGCATGATGGTGAGGGGCGTACGAAGCTCGTGGCCGGCGTCGGCGAGGACCTCGCGGTACCGGTTCGTCGCCAGCGGGGCGAGGATGCGACCGGCGATCGGCCAGGTCGCGAACCCGACCAGGAACAGTCCAGCCGGCACCAGGAAGAGATATCCCGTCGCGGTGAGGGCGACCCCCACCGCCGCAGCGAAGACCGCCAGTCCGACGATCTTGAGCTGTGCGGAGCGGGTGGGCCGTCGCGCGAGCACTGCCGGGCCGCCGGCCCTGTGCACACCTGCCGTCGACGTCACCACGTCGCCCCCGAGTTTCTTCGCCCGATCTAGGTGCGATTATCGACGCTATCGAAAGATTTGTTGTACGAATCCAACGATTTTAATCCTTCGTACGAATGCCGGTGTTTTGTGACACCTCACGGGGAACACGCTAATTGAGTGGCAGGCTGCATCGGGTCTGATCTCGACGTGTCCTGGGTGGGCCGCTCTTTCGTCGGCAGGTTTCGCGTGAGCGGGGAGCCTCCGTTTCTGAGCGACAAAAACGATCGAGCACGAGGGGGCGGGTATGAGCAACATCCTCATCGCGGAGGACGAGTCCGGGATCTCCGGATTCATCGAGAAAGGATTGCGGGCCAACGGATTCTCGCCGACGACGGTGACCGATGGTGCGACCGCCCTCGACCATGCGGCGACGGGCGATTTCGATCTTCTCGTCCTCGATATCGGCCTGCCGGACACTGACGGGTTCGAGGTCCTGCGGCGTCTTCGTGAGGCTCGCAACTCCATCCCGGTCGTGATCCTCACCGCACGGGACTCGGTTGACGACACGGTGGCGGGTCTGGACGGCGGCGCCGACGACTACATGAGCAAGCCGTTCAGGTTCGAAGAACTGCTCGCGCGGATCCGGCTCCGGCTCCGCGCGGCCAACAGCCCGACGACGACCATCGTGCGCAACGGGGACCTCGCCCTCGACCTGCGGACGCGCCGGGCGTACGTGTCGGGGCGCCCGGTCGAGCTCACGACCCGGGAGTTCCTGCTCGCCGAACTCCTGCTCCGCCACCCCGACCAGGTGCTCACCCGGGAGCAGCTGCTTTCCCATGTGTGGGGGTACGACTTCGACCCGGGCTCCAACGTGGTGGACGTCTACGTGCGTTACCTGCGCCGCAAGATCGGCGCCGAACGCATCGAGACGGTCCGCGGTGTGGGGTATCGGCTCGTGCACGCGAGCCGTCGAATGACGAAAGTCTAATCTCGGGGAGCCCTCTGCACGGACCAGCCAGAATGACACCGGCAACGGGCACGACGGCAGGTCTCGGGGGGGTTTCGAACGTGGGTGCAGAATCGGCTCGATGGACGATGGTGACGGTCGACAACCGATGTTTCGGCCGGCTCACGGTCCGGACTCGTTGGCTCGGCCCGGACGATGATCTCGCCGCGGTCCTGCTCGAGTACTGCTCAGAACGCCGTCCGGGCGACACGATCGTGGTCAGCGAGAAGGTGGCCGCGCTGCTGACGGGCCAGTCCATTCCGGTCGAGAGTGTCCGGGTGGGCTGGGAGGCGAGGTTGCTGTCTCGGTTCATTCGTACGCACCATGACACCCTGGGGTTGTCGGTCCCGGTGAAGATGGCGTGGGTCGTGCAGCACGTCGGTCGCGTGCGGATCTTCGCCGCCGCGGCGGCGGCCGCCGTGACCAGGCCCTTCGGCATTCGTGGGACGTTCTACCGCCTCGCGGGAGACCCTGCCCGCCAGATCGACGGCGGGAGTCCACCGCACGCGGATCTGCTCTTTCCGCCGCTCGACGGCGAGGTCGCGGGCGCGATCTGCGACGAGATGGAAGCCAAACTCGGCGTCGGCGTCGCGATCGCCGACATCAATGATTTCGGTGGCTCCATTCGCGGTGTGTCAAAAGCCGCGCTTCCGAAGGGAATCCTGGCCGACGTTCTCGCGGACAATCCCATGCGCCAGAAGGCGACCGGTACACCTTTTGCCATCGTGCGGCCAGCGTGAATGGCGTCTCTCGGCTTTCGCGAGTTCATCCGGAAAGGGTGGGCTGACCCTTCGGCGTGCCGGGCAGTGGCTCTGTGAAGCAACCCCGAGCGCGATCGTAAAGGGATGTACACATGGCGCACCGCAAGCTCAAGCTCCTCAAGCGTGATGGCTTCGTGATCCTGGATCCGTACGAGGGGCGTATCTCACCCGAGGAGTGGGAGTCGCTCAATTACCTGGACTGGAAGTCCGGCGGTGACACGAATTTCGCCGTCCTGGCCTCGGCGGACGGCACGGACGACCCGCGCGGATTCTGGGAGTACGGAAAGCCCGACAAGGACGGCGTGTGGACCGAGAACATCCAGAAGGCGCCCACCCTGAAGCGTTGGGTGGAGAGTTCCGGGGTCCGGTACGGACGGGTCCGCATCATCAAGCTCAACCCGTCGTCCAACCTCGAGGAGGTGCAGACCCGGTTCCTGCACCAGGACGACAACAACCGGCTCAACCCCGACGGTGAGGGATGGGTGGTCCGGGCGTGGATGAATCTCACCGACGACCCTGACAGCTACATGGTGCTGCGTGAGGACAAGGACGACCCGTCGACGGAGCGGCACATCCCGCTCCCGCGGAACGCGCAGTTCCTGGTCGACACCGAGCGGCTCTGGCACGCGGTCTACCACCCGGGTCCGGAGCCGAGGTACGCGATGATCACCAGCTTCGAGTCCGGCCCGGAACTGGAGAAGTGGGTGCGCGCGCGGATGCCGAAGTAGGACCTGGAGTCCTAGCGTCCGTTCCGACCGCGGCGGTCGTTGCTGGTGCCTGCCCGCAGGGTGGCACCGCTGCGGCCGCCGCGTCGTTCGGAGCCAGCCCTCGATCCCGAGCCGGATCGGGCGTCGAGCCGTGCCCGCAGCTCTGTGTGGATGAGGCGGCTCGTGTCGTACGTGCCGTCGACGACCTGCGCGGCCAGGGTGGCGAGCCGCAGCTGGTGGCGTCGAGCGTGGCCGCGCAGGAGCGCGAACGCCTGGTCGACACCGAGCTGGACACGTTCGGCGAGGATGCCTTTGGCCTGCTCGATGACGAGCCGGCTGTTGAGGGCCTGCTGCAACTGCCCGGCGAGGGTGTCGGCGTCCTGGCGGCGCCGTTCGCGCAGGACGCTGATCGTGGCGAGGTGCACGAGGGTGAGCGCGACCTCGGCCTCCGCGTCGGTGCACTGACCGCTGCCGGTCCGGTAGATCTCGATGGCGCCGATGACGTGGTGGCGATGGGTCAGCGGCCAGGTGTGGACCGAGCGGAATCCGGCGGCCAGGGCGATGGCGGAGTACGCCGGCCACTTGGCTCGGGCGGTTTCCAGGTCGGCGCACATGACCGACCGGCCGTTCTCGTAGGACTCGGGGCCCGGGCCGTCGCCGGGTGTGGCCGGCGGAGGAAGGCCCGCCAGCGCCTCCGCCGGCGACGAGGAAGCGACGACCTGCAGGGTGGCGTGATTGTCGGCGAGCATCACCCGGGCGGCGTCGGCGGCGAGGAGATCGACGCTCAGTTGTGCCAACCGGCGCAGGAACGCCGCGATGTCGAACTGCTCGTCCAGGGTGTCGGCCAACTCGATGACGGCCTTGCTCACCCGCTGTTCACACATCCGACCATCCCCCGGTTACGGCGCCGTGGGCACCCCCACCCTCAGCACGGCGACAGCAGATTACCCCATCGATTCCTCGTGTGGAACGAGTGCGAAACCGGGTTGTCACGGGTTCGACCGGCAGGTCGCCGTCGCCGGATCTGAGCGGGGAATGTGGGAACGATGCCAGCACGTCGCCATCGCCGGACCTGACCACGCAATGTGGTAACGATGCCGGCCGGACCTGGGCGTGGGCACGATGTGGCCTGAACTGGGCACGGCGCACTGTTGACTTGGACGGGAGCCGGCAATGTACTTGGCGCACCGACGTGGCGCCTCGGCCTACCCAGTGTGGTAGCGCTCCCGCCCGTCATCAGGGACATCGCGAAGTGGAGGGTCGGCGGGATGGGAACGTCGGAGAAGAAGTACGAGGACGTCGAGGACGTCCTTCGATACCAGGTCATGAACCGACGCAACGCACTCAAGGCGGGTTTCGGCGCCGGCGCCGCGCTGGTTCTCGGCGGCGGCGCGCTGGCGGCGTGCTCGGGCGACGGTGGCAGCTACTCGGGCGAGGGGCGGGAGGCGCCGGAGGGTGCCGAGGCTCCCGTGGTGGGCCGGGCCAACATCCCGACCCCGCGCGAGAAGACCCTGGTCATCGGCCAGGTCGACTACCAGGTCTTCAACAGCTTCAACATCCGCATCCCCAACGGCAGCCAGGCCGGCAACGGCTTCGCCACCATGGTCCGGGAGTACCTCTTCTATCTCAACCTCCCGACCGGTGAGCTGATCCCGTGGCTTGCGACCGACTACGAGTACAACGCCGACTTCACCTCGCTCACGTTCACCTTCGACCCCAACGCGCGGTGGAACGACGGTGAGCCGTTCACCTCCGGGGACTTCAAGTTCACGGTCGAGTTGATGCGGGACAACCCCGACCTGCTGGGTGGCGGTGGCGACCTCGAGGACTTCGTCGAGAACGTCGCGACGCCCGACGAGCACACGGCCGTCCTGGAGCTGAAGAAGTCCAACCCGCGGCTGCACTACATGTTCATCTGCACGATCGCCGAGGGCTTCGACGTTCTTCCGCGCCACATCTGGGCCGACCAGGATCCGACGAAGTTCAAGGACAATCCTCCGGTACGCACCGGTCCCTACATGCTCGACCGGGCGATCGCGAACCAGAAGATGTTCGTGTGGAAGAAGAACCCCGACTACTGGAACAAGGAGAAGCTCGACCCAGCTCCGGAGTTCGTCATCTACCAGTCGGTGGCCGAGTCGCAGGACGCCGCGAGCCAGGCGTTCAAGCGCGCGGAGTTCGACGTGGGTTCGCTCGACGAGGAACACGCGAAGGTGTTGCGCTCGCAGAACTACCCCAACCTCGTGACAACCCCGTTCCACGACCCCTGCCCACGGGCGTTGTGGCTGAACTCCGACCCCTCGCGCGGCATCATGAGCGATCCCAGGATGCACTGGGTGATCTCGTACGTCCTCGACCGCGACAAGGTGGGCAACACGGTCTGGCCGGTGAAGACGCCACCGGCGCAGTATCCCTGGGCCGACTACGACGGCAACGACAAGTGGGAGATCCCGGAGGTCGCCGACAGTTACAAGCTCGAGTACAACCCCGATCGCGCGGCGGAACTGCTCGACGAGATGGGTGCGACCAAGGGCTCCGACGGCAAGCGGATGTGGAAGGGCGAGCCGGCGAGCGTCGAGATCATCACGTCCTCACCTGTCGACGGTGCGGAGTTCATCATCGGCCAGCTGGTCTCGCAGGAGCTGAAGAAGCTCGGACTCAACGCGTCTGTCCGCAGTTACAGCGGGTCTGTCCACAGTGAGAAGTACGAACGCGGCCAGTTCGACATCTCCTCGTCCTGGGTCTGCAACATGTCATGGGACCCGGGTCAGCTCTACACCTTCCTGGAGAGCCGCTATGCCAAGAAGGTCGGCGTCAACGCCGTCGGGCGCAACCAGGTGCGGTTCCGTAACGCGGAGATGGACAGGATCGCCACCAGGCTCGCGAACATGGATCCGGAGAGTGCCGAGGCGAAGCCGCTGCTCGAGCAGGCGATGGAGATCTACTACAAGACCCTTCCGGTGATCCCGGTCATCCAGACCGCCTATCCGGCGTACTACAACACGACGTTCTGGGAGGGGTGGCCCACTCAGGATGACCTGTACAACGTCCCGAACAACTGGTGGGGTCAGTTCATGTTCGTCATCGGTCGGCTGAAGCCGACAGGTAAGAAGTGACGGCGGTCGCGAAGACCGAGCGGGCGGAGTCGGTCGTCGAGGCGGGCCGGGTGCGGCTCTGGCTCGCCCGGCATCCGCTGGCCAACTACGCGATTCGCCGCTTTGGTCTTTACCTCGTCGAGCTCTGGGGCGCGGTGACGGTCGCGTTCTTCTTCTTCCGGATGATTCCGGGGGATCCGATCCAGACGTTCATCCAGACCCTGCAGCAGAACTACGTCTACAACGAGGCCGCGAGCGCGGAGGTCATCGCCCGTTACCGGTCGGAGTTCGGCCTCGACGGAAACGTCTTCTCGCAGTACCTGCACTACATGTACCAGGTGCTGATCGGGCACGACCTCGGTCCGTCGCTGCTCAACTATCCGACGCCGGCGCAGGACGTCATCATGCGGGCGATGCCGTGGACGATGGGTCTGCTCGGCATCTCGGCCGTGCTGGCGTGGGTGATCGGACTGTTGGCGGGCGCCCTCGCGGGGTGGCGGCGTGGCAAGGTGGGTGCGGACCTGATCACCAACCTGTCGATCGCGCTGTCCCACGTGCCGTACTACTTCCTGGCGCTGATCCTCACATTCGTCTTCGCGTACCAGCTGAACTGGTTGCCGGCCAGATCGGCCTATGACGCGCGCATCGACCCAGGGGTGAGCCTGGAGTTCATCGCGAGCCTGGTGCGCTACGGATTCCTTCCGGCATTGTCGATCGTGGTGATCGGAGTGTTCGCATGGTTGTTGTCGACCAGGATGTTGATGGTTCCTGTGCTCGGCGAGGACTATCTGACCTACGCCCAGGCCAAGGGTCTGCGCCCGCGGCGGATCCTCACGAAGTACGCCCTGCGCAACTGCTATCTGCCGCAGGTGACCGCGTTCGGCATCTCACTCGGCTTCATCTTCAACGGCAATGTGCTGGTCGAGCAGCTGTTCAACTATCCGGGCCTGGGCGCGACGCTGGTGAATGCCATCAACATCCTCGACTTCAACACCATCCTGGGCGTCACCAACCTGGCGATCTTCTCGGTCCTCACCGCCAACCTCATTCTCGATCTGCTGCTCCCGCTGCTCGATCCGCGGGTGAAGTACTGGCGTTAGGGAGTCTGGGATGAGCGTGACGACGATGGCGGTGGCGTGGCGACGGCCCCTGGGTGCCTTCGGTCGTGCCCTACGGGGGAGCTGGAAACTCAGCGTCGGCCTGGCGCTGTTGATCGGGCTGATCCTGCTCGCGCTGCTCAGCCCCGTGATCTCGGCTCTGGTGGGCGGGGGCGAGGATCCGGTCGCCATTGCGGCGTACGAGAAGTGGCTCGTGCCGTCACCGGACCACTGGCTCGGCACCGACCAGTTCGGGCGGGATCTCTTCGCGATGACGGTCGGGGCGCTGAAGGTCTCCCTCGAGGTCGGCGCCATCGCCGGTGTCATCTCGACGGTGGTCGGCGTGATCATGGCGTTCATCGCCGGATACAAGGGTGGCGTCATCGACGGCACGCTGTCGACGATCACCGACATGGTGCTGGTCGTCCCGAGCTTTCCGCTCCTGATCGCGTTGTCGGCCTACACCAAGAACGTCGGCATCGTCGAGGTGGGCCTGATGCTGGCGGCCTTCAGCTGGCCGTTCGCGGCGCGCACGATCCGGTCGCAGGTGTTGAGCCTGCGCGCCCGGCCCTATGTCGAGCTGGCGAAGGTGACGAAGTTCCGCGACATCGAGGTCATCGTCTACGAGCTTCTCCCGAACATGCTGCCCTACATCGGTGTGGGGTTCGCGTCGTCGGCGCTGGGCGCGATCTTCGCACTGGTCGGTCTCGAGGTGATCGGGCTCGGGCCCGGCGAGACCATCGACCTCGGGAAGATCATCTTCTCCGCGATCGGCACCGGCGCGATGACCCTGGGGGCGTGGCCGATGTTCGTGGCGCCGATCTTCCTTCTCACACTGCTCTTCGCGGCACTCAATCTCATCAATATCGGGCTGGAAGAGGTCTACAACCCGCGGTTGAGAGGAGTGGCCGGTGCCTGACCCGACGCAGAACAATGACGCCCCGGCCGGCACGGTATCGGCGGCAGCGGCCAAGGCGGCCGCGGCCGAGCCGGTGCTGGAGGTCAAGGGTCTCGAGGTCCACTACCGGACGACGCACGGCGACGTGGCCGCCGTCGACGGCGTCGATCTCACGGTGCGGCGTGGCGAGATCCTCGGTATCGCGGGGGAGTCCGGCAGCGGCAAGAGCACCTTGGCGGTGGCCCTGCTCCGGCTGCTGCGTCCGCCCGGATACGTCGTCGGTGGCGAGATCGCCTTCCACCCTGCTGGTTCGCCGTCTGTCGACCTGTTGTCCGTCGACGAACGCCGGCTTCGGGCGCTGCGCTGGCGTACGCTGTCCTACCTCCCGCAGGGGTCGATGAACTCGATGAACCCGGTCATGCGGGTGGCCGACCAGTTCCGCGACGTCATCGTCGAGCACGGCGTCGACCGGCACAGTGACGTCAACGCGATGATCCCCCGGCTGCTGCGTCAAGTCGGCCTTGACAGCAACGTGGCGCGGATGTACCCGCACGAGCTGTCCGGCGGCATGAAGCAACGCGTCCTGATGGCGATGTCCATCGCCCTCGAGCCAGACCTGGTGGTGGCCGACGAGCCGACTACGGCTCTCGATGTCACGATCCAGCGGGTCATCCTGCAGAGCCTCGGCGACCTCCGCGACGAGTTCGGCGTCACCCTCGTCGTCATCTCCCACGACATGGGCGTGCACGCCCAGCTCGTGGACCGGGTAGCGGTGATGTACGAAGGCAAGGTGGTCGAGGTGGGTGACGTCCGCCAGGTGTTCAAGAATCCGCAGCATCCCTACACCCGCAGCCTGATCGAGTCGATCCCCCGGATCGGCGAGGCGCCATGGCGCAAGGGGGCAGGGAACGAGCCGGTGGGCGAACCGCGCGACGAGAGCCGGAGTCAGGTGCCATGACCGACAGGGAATCGCCATGAGCGAGCGGACCGAGCGAATCAGTGGGCACAGCATCGAGCTGAACGGCGTTGTTCAGCGGTTCCACGCCCGCGGTACGGCGTCGGGCTTTCTCACCGCCGTCCACGAAACGTCGTTCACGCTGAGTACCGACCCGCCGCACATCGTCAGCCTGGTCGGCCAGAGCGGCAGCGGCAAGAGCACCATCGCGCGGATCATCCTCGGCCTGCAGAAGCCCACCAGCGGCACCGTGACCTATGGCGGCAAGAACATCTTCTCGCTGTCGAAGGCGGACTACGACGACTTCCGCCGCAACGTGCAGCCGGTCTTCCAGGATCCGTACGCGATCTTCAACCCGGTCTATCGGGTGGACCGGGTGCTCTCGACGGCGATCAAGAAGTTCGGCCTCGCGAAGTCGAAGCCGGCGGCGCGGGAGCTGATGGAGGAGTCGCTGCGCGCCGTGCGGCTCGACCCGGACCAGGTGCTCGGTCGGTACCCACACCAGCTCTCCGGCGGCCAGCGGCAGCGGATCATGCTCGCCCGGGTCCACATGCTGCGACCTGCGTACATCATCGCCGACGAGCCGGTGTCGATGCTGGATGCGCAGGTACGCAAGACCTTCCTCGACATCCTCGTCGACTTCCAGCAGGCGTACGGAATGACGACGCTGTTCATCACCCACGACCTGTCGACGGTCTACTACGTCGGCGGCGACGTCATGGTGATCACGAAAGGCCGCGTGGTGGAGCGGGGACCGGTCGCGGAGGTCATGCACAGGCCCAGTCATCCGTACACGCAGATGCTGCTGGCATCGGTCCCACAACCCGACCCCGATGCTCGCTGGACCGACCGGATCAACCTCGAAGAGGCCGAGCGGGAGGAAGCCGGCCCAGAGATCCCGGCGGACGCCGACGCGGTCGACGTACGCCTCCCCTGAACCTCAGACGGGCTACGACGGCGATCCGGGCGGGCCCAGGATCGTGTCGAGGTAGGGGTTGGTGAAGACGCCGCCCGGGTCGAGTCGGTCGCGGAGGCGGCGGAAGTCGTCGAAGCGCGGATACAGCTCGCGGAGCGCACTGGCGTCCAGCCAGTGGATCTTTCCCCAGTGTGGTCGCCCCTCATATCGTGCGGCGATCTCGGAGACAGCCCGGAAGTATCGGTCGTACGGAAGCCGGTGGTACTGGTGGACGGCGACATAGCCGGTCTCCCTGCCATGAGCAGTGGACAACCAGATGTCGTCCTGCGCTGCGAACCGAACCTCGACCGGAAACGAGATGTGCTCGCCGCTGCGGTCGATCCAGCTCCCGATGTCGGCAAGCATCGCCGGGATGGCCGCACGCGGCACCGCCCACTCGCTCTCGCGGAACACCACCCGGCGAGGACTGACGAAGACGCGATGAGAGGCGTCGGCGTACGTCCGTGCCGACAGCGCCCGCGCCGCGACCGAGTTGACCGCCGGAGTCAGCCGGGGGACTGACGTGGTCACCCGGTTCGTCCACTCGAAGACCAGGTTGGCGAGGAACTCGTCATCAAGCCAGGAACGAAACCTCGACAGGGGCCGGGCGTCACCGGCCGGCGCGCGGTCGTGGTGTTTGGTGAGCGTACGCATCGTGTGCGGGAACCAGTAGAACTCGAAGTGGTCATGGGCATCGACCAGATCGTCGAGGTCGGCGAGCGCCTCGCCGAGGGGCATCGGGCGTTCGTCGGCGACGAGAACGAACGCGGGTACGCAGCGCAGGGTGACGGCGGTGATGATGCCCAGAGCGCCGAGGCCGACGCGAGCCGCGGCGAAGAGGTCGGGATCGGTCGTCGCCGAGCACGTCTGGACGGCACCGTCCGCGCTGACGAACTGGAGCGCCTCGACCTGCCCCGCGAGGCCGGGATGTTTCACACCGGTGCCGTGCGTACCGGTGGACAATGCGCCGGCCACCGTCTGCCAATCGATGTCGCCGAGGTTGCTCATCGCCAGCCCGGCTTGGGCGAGCATGGCACTGAGTGCATGGAGCGACGTCCCCGCGAGCACGGTGACCAGGCCGGTGTCAACGTCGGCTTGCGGGACGCCGGTGAGGTGGTCCAACCGGACCAGAGTGTCGTCGGTGGCGGCGATGGGGGAGAACGAGTGCCCGGCGCCGACGGCCTTCACCCGGCGGCCGTCCCGGTGGGCAGCGGCGACAAGGGCCGCGATCTCGTCGACACCGCGCGGCGTGCTGACCCGCCGCGGCCGCGAGGTGACTGTCCCGGCCCAGTTCTGCCACGTGGCGGCGTTCATTTGCGACCATGGTCGCATGGCAGCGGGCGACGCGCACGATCTCCGAGCGCGCTACGACGCCGCGACGGCCGACCTGGAGCCGCCGCTGGCGATCATCGACATGGCGGCGTTTCGCGCCAACGCCGACGATCTGGTCCG
The DNA here is from genome assembly GCF_040196095.1 of Actinopolymorpha sp. B17G11. Taxonomy (NCBI): domain Bacteria; kingdom Bacillati; phylum Actinomycetota; class Actinomycetes; order Propionibacteriales; family Actinopolymorphaceae; genus Actinopolymorpha; species Actinopolymorpha sp. B17G11. The sequence continues at coordinate 22,029 of NZ_JBEFTW010000047.1, read as the reverse complement.
GCGGGCGGGCGACACGCCGGTGCGGTTGGCGAGCAAGTCGGTCCGCGTCAGGTCCCTGCTGGAAGCGGTTCTGCAGCGGCCGGGGTTCGGCGGCGTTCTTGCGTACTCTCTCGCCGAGGCCGTCTGGCTGGCCGACCATGGGGTCGACGACATCGTGATGGGTTATCCCTCGGTCGATCGGCCCAGCCTTCGAAGGATTGCCGACGAGGAAAGCCTGGCGGCGGCCATCACACTATGTGTGGATGATGTCGGGCAACTCGACTTTCTCACCGCCGTACTCGGTCCTGGCCACGCCGTTGTCCGGCTCTGCATGGATATCGACACCTCGTGGCGTCCGCTCGGGTTGTACGTCGGAGCGAGACGGTCACCGGTCCGGTCTCCCGCACAGGCCTCGGAGCTGGCCCAGGAGATCAAGCGCCGACCGGGATTCCGGCTGGTCGGCGTCATGACCTACGAAGCCCAGATCGCCGGGATTCCCGACGCGGGCGCCGCCGTCCGCTGGATGAAGTCGCGGTCGGCGCGGGAGATCGACCGGCGCCGCCGGCGGGTGCTCGACGCCATTTCCTCCGACGCCGATCTCGAGTTCGTCAATGCCGGTGGCACCGGCAGCCTGGAGGTCAGTGCGGCAGGCGACGGTGTCACGGAGGTGACCGCCGGGTCGGGTCTTTTCGGTCCCACGCTGTTCGATCAGTACCGGACGTTCCGTCCGGTTCCCGCGGTGGCTTTCGCGTTGCCGGTCCTGCGCCGACCAGGGCCGCGGACCGTCACGGTCGCAGGCGGCGGTTATCCCGCGTCCGGCCCGGCGGGGTGGAGCCGGCTTCCCACGCCGTACCTTCCTCCTGGACTGCGAGTTCTTCGTACGGAAGGAGCCGGAGAGGTCCAGACGCCCTTGCGGGGAAGGGAAGCGGACGCCCTGAGCCTCGGCTCCCGGGTCTGGTTCAGGCCGGCGAAGGCCGCCGAGATCTGTGAACGGTTTCTGTCGGTGCACCTGGTCGAGGGGGACCGCGTGGTCGCGACCGTGCCGACCTATCGTGGTGAGAGCCGGGCATTCGGCTGACGGCGTTCCCTCTCCGCGTGAATCCCCCCTCCGGTGCGAAGAATCCGTCAGTCGAGGATGCTGGTGAGCTTCTTCGCGAACGCGACGATCTCCCGCCCGGCGGCGCTGTCGGGCGCGGACACCACGAGGGGCGAGGGCGTACCGCGGCCAGAATCGACCGCACAGAAGGGGATCCGGCCGAGCTCCTCCACTCCCTGCCCCCAGATCGCACATTCATGGGCGACCCGCGGGAACAACGCGATGTGGTCACCGCAGGACGGGCAGTCGAGGCCGCTCATGTTCTCGACGCCGCCCACGATCGAGATCGTCCGACGCTGCAACATCGACACCAGCTTGCGGCCGTCGAGGTGCGCGGCGTACTGCGGCGTGACGACGAGCACGACGCGGGCGTCGGGCACCAGGGCGAAGAGCTCCTGCTGCAGATCGCCCGTGCCAGGTGGTACGTCGACGAGCAGGAGGTCGAGGTCCCCCCACGCCACGTCGTGGACGAGCCGGCGCAGCAGCAGGCCGACAAGCGGCATCTGCCAGTCCAGCGGCTGGTCCTCGGCGATGAGGAACTGCGCCGACATGATCTTCACGCCCTGGTATTCCACCGGTTCGTCGGCGGGGACGTCGGCCTGCCAGAGCGTGATCGACCGTGCGGGTGTCCGCCGGGTGAGGCCCACCATCGCCGGGATGTCCGGCCCGTAGATGTCGGCGTCCACGAGCCCGATCCGCAGCCCCTGCTGGGCAAGGGCGACCGCGGTGTTGAGCGCCAGCGTGCTCTTGCCGACGCCACCCTTGCCGCTCGCGAAGACGATCGTCTGCGTCATGAGAGCAACCGCCGATGGAGGACGGCCGGGTCATCGGCCGGCCGGACCGGGATCAGTCGGTAGTGCAGCTCGTACGTCGTACCGGAAGGAATCCGGTAACGCTCCAACGTGTCGGGGCCACAGCTCGCTCCGCCAAGGCCGCGTTGACGCACGTCAATGGTGAGTTGCGCCTCCGCGTCGGGTGCGACGTCGGTCGTGTGTCGCGCGTCGGTGAGGGTCTGGTCGGAGTACTGCGACACCCTCGCCTCCACCGGCGTCGGCGCGCTCACCGCGAAGCCCACGCCGTCGCCACGCCGCACGGCGAGCCAGCGGACATCGGTCTTGTTGCCGTGTTCCTGGGGCAGGATGTACGGAACGTACTGCTCCTCGACGCTGCCCTGCCATCGTCCGAGGGCGGCTCCGACCTTGCGGTCGACATAGCTTTCGTGCGGGCCGCGCCCGAGCCATTCGAGCTGGGTGAAGCCCTCCGGCACGGTCATGATGGCCCCGATCCTGGGCAGGTCGGGGAGCCCCGGGTCGACGTCGAACCGGTGCGCGACCCCGACGGATCCGTCGGGGTTGACGTCCAGTCGAAGCTCGTGGCCGATGCCGTCGTCACTGCCCCGCGGGTGGAACCGTTCGGTGCGTCCGACGCGGATCCCGCCGTCCGGCCGCTTCTCCACCTCGACCCGCTGCACGTGGGAGACGAGCCGGTCCAGGCCGGCGTCGAGCCAGCGGTAGAGGACCTGCCGTTCGGTGTGCCACGGGTTGGTGGAGTCGCGGATGCCGTCGTTGTCAGTGGGTGCCCGCCAGGCGTTGAGGCCTGGCCCGGTCGCGAGCAGGTCGATGCCGTCGACCCGCCAGCAGGTGAGGGCGCCGTCGGACCGGCGTACGGCGACGTCGACGGTGCCGCCGTGGATCGTCCAGCCGGCTTCGGATTCCTCCACCGACAGCGCTGCCGGGGTCGAGCGTGGCGTGCCAGTAGGACCGTCGGAGGTGGGCGCACCCGCCGCGAGCGGAAGCTCGACCCAACCGACCTCGTGGCCCGATCCGAGCAGAGGCACTTCGCGCGTGTCGACGAAACGCAGGTGGACGAAGGCCTCCTGGCCCGGCTCGAGCGACGGCATACCCCAGGGCAGGGAGAGAACCTCGGCGCTGCAAGGTGGGGTTGACAACCGGCGGAGCGTGCCCGTCTCGACCGGTGTGCCATCGACGAGGACGGTCCACGAGACCTGGAGGTGCGACAGGTCACGGAAGTCGTACTTGTTCCAGATCCGCAGCCGTCCCGCCTCGGCGAGTTCGGGGTCGGGAAGGTCGGCGTCGAACGGCTGGAACAGCCGCTTCACCTCCCACATCGCCGGATGCGGGGTGCGGTCGGGCCAGAAGAGTCCGTCGCAGACGAAGTTCCCGTCATGGGGTTCGTCGTCGAAGTCGCCGCCGTACGCCCAGTGGGCTGGGGCGTCTCCGGAGGAGAAGCCAGGGCGGGGATCGCCGGGTGACTTCAGGATTCCGTGGTCGAGCATCTCCCAGATGAAGCCACCCTGCAGGCCGTGGTGCGACTCGATCGCGTGCCAGTAGTCGGCCAGGTTGCCGCAGGAGTTGCCCATCGCGTGGGCGTACTCGCACATGATGAGCGGCCGGTGGTCGGTCGTCGTTCGCGCCCAGTCGACGATCGCGTCGATCGAGGGGTACATCGGGCAGATGAGATCGGTCGACGCGTGCCCACTCGACCAGTCGGCCGCGATCGCGCCTTCGTAGTGCACGACGCGGGTCGGGTCGACCCGCCGCACCCACGCCGCCGCCGTGTCGTGGTTGGCGCCGTAGCCGGTCTCGTTGCCGAGCGACCAGGCGATGATGCAGGGATGGTTGCGGTCGCGCAGGACCATGCGGCTGATCCGGTCCACGAACGCCGCCTGATAACGCGGATCGTCGCAGAGCGTGGAGTAGTTGGCGTGCGCCTCGATGTTGGCCTCGTCGATGACATAGAGGCCGTGGATGTCCGCGAGCTCGAGAAAGTACGGGTCCGGCGGGTAGTGCGAAGTGCGTACGGCGTTGACGTTGAACGCCTTGAGCACGGCCACGTCCCGGCGCACGGTCTCCCGAGGCACCGCACTGCCGAAGCGGTCGTGGTGCTCGTGCCGGTTGACGCCCCGGATGTAGACCGCCTGGCCGTTGACCAGCAGTTCGCGGTCGCGGATCTCGACCGTACGAAAGCCGGCATGGGTGCGCGTCGCCTCAACCTCGTGGCCGTCGGGGTCGAGCAGGCTGACGATCACGGTGTAGAGGTTCGGCTCCTCCGCCGACCATGGCGCGACCTTCGGAAGTGACGCGGCGAGCTCCACCCGGCCGAGCCCGGGCGTGTCGCCACCACGAAGCGCCGGCTCGCCGCCGAGTGGGGTGTCAAGGGCGTCTTCCCGGCCCGGTCCGTCGAGGTGTGCGACCACCCGCCAGCCCGGGCCGGGAAGGTCGCCCACGCTGACGTCGACCGACAGCGAACCCCTGCCGCTCTGGTGGTCGTAGCCCGCCCGCACCGCCACGTCGGCGAGGTGGGTGGGCGCGGTCGCGTAGAGGTAGACCGAGCGGTGGATCCCGGCCTGCCACCACTGGTCCTGGTCCTCGATGTAGCTCGCGTCGGACCACTGGATCACCTGGATGGCAAGAGTGTTTCGCCCCGGCTGCAGGGCATGGTTGACGAGGTACTCGCTGGGCAGGCGGGAGTCCTTGCCGATCCCCACGGCGACGCCGTTGAGCCAGATCGAGGACACCGAGATCGCGCCGCCGACATGCAGCACGACCCGGCCGCCGGACCAGTCGTCGGGGAGGGTGAACGTGGTGCGGTAGAGACCGGTGGGATTGTGCGCCGGCACGTGCGGCGGGCGGTTGGGGGCAAACGGCATCTGCACGTTGGTGTACTGCGGCCGACCGTGACCCTGCATGGTCCAGTTGCCGGGCACCGCCACGGTGTCCCACGACGCCACGTCGAGGTCGAGATCGAGGTCGGGATCGGCGAAGTCGGCGGGGGTGTCCTCGGGCCGGTCGACCAGCCGGAACGCCCAGTTGCCGTCGAGGAGCAGCATCCTCGGCTGCGTCTGCGCCCGCGCGGCCTCGGTGGAGGCGTAGGGGAGGAGCGTCGCCCGGCCGGGCAGCCGGTTGACCCCGGTCAGTTCCGGTGTCTCCCACGGACGCAGGGCGGTCGCGGCGGTCGGTTCGTACACGATGACTCTCCTTGGTGCTGCTCACGGCCTTACGGCCTCACGGCGGGCCGCCGCCGTCATGGCCTGCCGCCGCCGTCGTGATCACGAAGGAAGTTCGGCGTATGGACCCCGAAGATCCTCATGATCACGATCATGATCACGGGGTGGGTGGGGAGTGGGACTCAAGGAACGCGAGCACCCGGCGCCAGGCGTCGGCGCACTCCGCGGCGTAATCGTCGTACGACCGGTCGAAGAAACTGTGCGGCGCGCCGGGATAGATGTGCACGGTGTGCTCGACACCGGAGGTCGCCAACGCCGCGGTGAACTCCTCGACCTTCTCGACCGGGATCCCCTGGTCGGCGCCGCCGAAGAGCCCGAGCACCGGCACCTTCGCCGCCGGCGCCGCGGTGATCGGCGTCGGTCCGCCCTCGACCCGTGGCCGCATTCCGGCATAGAAACCGACGACGCCGGCGAGGTCGTCGTTCGACGCCTGCAGCAACGAGTTGCTGCCGCCGAAACAGAAACCCACGGTGAAGACGGCGCCGACCCGACCACTCTCACGCAGGTGCGCGACGCCCGCCGCGACGTCGGCCGCCACGCCGTCGGGCGTCGTCTGCGCCACGTGTGAACGGAAGTCGAAGTCCTCCTCGCGATGGCCTGTTCCGGCCGTACGCCCGAAGTAGTCGATGGCCACCGCGTCGACGCCGACACCGGCGAAGCGTTCGGCGAGTCGTTCGTAGAACGCGAACAGGCCACGGACGTCGGGCAGGATCACGACGCCGGCGCGGGCCCGTCCGGCGGGTGCCGGACCTGGCGCCTCGGCCCGGAATGCGGCGAACTGGGTACCGTCGGCGGAGGTGAGGGTGAGAGAGGTCCCCTGAAAGCCCGGACCGCCGCCGGGAGGATCGGGCGGAACGGCGTCGGCTGCGAAGCACATGGCCTGCCCCTTTGCCTGCTTTGAGCGAGAAATGCAAGGTCGACCCGAACCTACCCCGCGCACCCCACCGTGCCGTAGGGTGGCCGCCCGTGAGGATCGCGGTCCTCAGGGAGCGTCGACCCGGCGAACGCCGGGTCGCGTTGCTTCCTGAGCTACTACCCCGTTTGTTACAGGCCGGTGTCGAGGTGGCAGTCGAGCCCGAGGCCGGCGCGGAAGTCGGCGTGCCCGACGAGGCGTACGCCGCTGCCGGTGCCTATGTCGGCGACGACGCGATGGAGGGCGCGGACCTGGTCCTGTCGGTCCAGCCGATCAACCTGGCCACCGCGCGCGCTCTCGCCGAGGGCACCGTCACGGTCTCGTTCCTGCCGCCGACGCAGGAGATGCCGCTCGTCCGCCGCTTGCGCGAACGCCGGCTGACGGCGTTCTCGATGGACCTCATCCCGCGGATCGCGCGGGCGCAGACGATGGATGCGCTGTCGTCCCAGTCGATGGTCGCGGGCTACCGCGCGGCAGTCGTCGCGGCCGAACGTCTACCGAGGTTCTTCCCGCTCTTCATGACCGCGGCGGGGACGGTACGCCCGGCGACGGTGCTGGTCCTCGGGGCCGGTGTCGCCGGTCTGCAGGCGATCGCGACCACCCGCCGGCTGGGTGCCGACGTCTCCGCCTACGACGTACGCAAGTCCTCCGCCGAGGAGGTGGCGAGCCTTGGCGCGCGGTTCGTGGACCTCGGTCTTCCGCCGCTGGAAGGCGAAGGCGGCTACGCCCGAGAGATGACCGAGGAACGTTCGACCCGCCAGCGAAAGCTGCTGACCCCGCACATCGCCGCCTCCGACGTTCTCATCACCACGGCCGCCGTGCCGGGCCGGACGGCGCCCCTGCTGGTCACGCCGGAGATGATCGTGGGCATGCGGCCAGGTTCGGTGGTCGTCGACCTGGTGGCCGACCAGGGTGGCAACGTCGCGGGCAGCGTGCCGGGGCAGGAGTTGTCGACGGGCGGCGTGCTCATCTGGGGCGGCCAGAACGTCCCGAGCCAGCTTCCGGTGCCGGCGAGCCAGCTGTACGCACAGAACGTCCTGAACCTCATCCTGCTCCTTGTCCGCGACGGCAGGCTTCACCTCGACTTCGACGACGAGATCCTGGCGGCGAGCTGTGTCACGCACGACGGCGAGGTCAGGCACCGTCACACGCAGGACCTGATCGGGGAGGTGGGCTGATGGCCGACCGGCGAAGGAGGTGCCATGACTGAGGGCATCGCACTGCTGACCATCTTCGTCTTCAGTGCGTTCACCGGGTACGAAGTGATTTCCAAGGTGTCGACCATCCTCCACACCCCCTTGATGTCCGGCGCCAACGCCATCCACGGGGTGATCCTGGTCGGCGCCGTCCTCGTCGCCGGCCGTGCCGACAGTGCCCTGGAGCTCTGGGTGGGCCTGGTCGCGGTGTTCCTCGCCACTCTCAACATGGTGGGCGGTTTCGTGGTGACCGACCGGATGCTGGAGATGTTCCGTACGCAGAAGAGGAGGCGGGACGTCCATGGGTGAAGCCGCGGCCAGCACCCCGACCTGGATCCAGTTGGGTTATCTCGTCGCCGCGGTGTGCTTCATCCTGGCGTTGAAGGCGCTGTCGTCGCCGCGGACCGCGCGGGTCGGCAACCTGATCGGCGCGGCCGGCGCCCTGCTCGCCGTCGTCCTCGTCTTCTTCGTCGCCCCACCGCGCAACCTGCTCGCCGTCCTCGGCGCAATCGTCGTCGGTGCGGCCGTCGGCGTGTTCGCCGCGCGCAAGGTCGTCATGACGGCGATGCCCCAGCTGGTCGCGTCGTTCAACGGTGTCGGTGGCGGCGCCGCCGCACTCGTCGCGCTGCTCGAGATCGGCGAACTCGGGCCGGGCGGTGGGACGCTCACGCGGATCGCCGCCGCGTTCACCGTGCTCGTCGGCGCCCTGAGCCTGTCGGGGTCCGCCGTTACCGTCGGCAAGCTTCAGGACCTGCTTCCGGGCCGGCCGATCGTCGTACCCCGCGTGCAGTGGGTCTACGGCGGGGCGCTGCTGGTCACGGTCGCCGTCGCGGCGGTGGCGGTGGTGGCCGGATCGCCGATCTTCGCGATCGTTCTCGGCGTTCTCGCCCTCGTCCTCGGGGTCCTGCTGGTGCTGCCGGTCGGTGGTGCGGACGTGCCGATCGTCATCTCGCTGCTCAACGCGTGCACCGGCCTTGCCGTCGCCGCGAGTGGATACCTGCTCGGCAACACCCTGCTGCTGGTCGCCGGCACGCTGGTCGGTGCGGCCGGTTCGCTCCTGACCCGGCTGATGGCGCAGGCGATGGGTCGCCGGGTGACCACCATCCTGTTCGGTGCGTTGGGCGGCGGGACCTCCACCCTCGGCGCGACCGACGAGAGCACCCGCCCGGTCAAGTCCGCGGGTGCTGAGGACATCGCGGTGCTCCTCGGCTACGCCCGCCGGGTCATCATCATCCCCGGCTACGGTCTGGCCGTCGCGCAGGCACAGCACGCACTCCGCGAGCTCGCCGACACGCTCACCGCGCGCGGCATCGAGGTCATCTACGCCATCCACCCGGTCGCCGGCCGGATGCCCGGACACATGAACGTCCTGCTCGCCGAGGCCAACGTGCCCTACGACCAGCAGGTCGAGATGGCCCAGGTGAACCCGGAGTTCAGGGCCACCGACGTGGCCCTCGTCGTCGGCGCCAACGACGTCGTGAACCCCGCCGCCCGCAAGGCCTACGGTTCGCCCATCGCCGGCATGCCGATCCTCAACGCCGACGAGGCCAAAGCGGTGGTGTTCCTCAAACGCTCGATGCGGCCCGGGTTCGCCGGCATCGAGAACGAGCTGCTCTACAACCCCAAGACGACGCTGCTCTTCGGCGACGCCAAAGACTCGCTGACCCGGCTCATCGCCGCCGTCGAAGCCGTCTGAACCGCCGTCCCGTCATCCCGGCGTCCCGGCGCGTCGCCGCAACCCGGGTCGCCGGCAACCCGGGTCGCCGGCAAGCTGCCTGGACGGGGGTCCTGTGCGGCGGTAAATGACCACGCTGGGTAGGTCTGTGGTCTCTGGACAGGCGTCGATGCCCCGCCCTGGTGTCGAACGCATGGGCAGCGTGGTCATTTGCGGCGTGCGGGCGCGCAGGAGCAGGCGCGTGCCCGGCCGCCACGGCCGAACGCACGTCGCCGCCAGCGGCTCACTCGGCGGCGGCGCGGTGGGTCGGCGACCGTTGGACCCGGACGCTCAGGCCGCCCAGCGCCGTCCAGTGCGGCTCGACGACCGGACCCTGGTCACCGGTGCCGAGCGTTCGGGCCGGCGCCGGAGCGGTGTGCTGGTAGAGGCTCGGCCGGGTGAGCCGGCGCCAGAGCTCCCACCCACAACTCTCGACGCGAACGAAGCAGTCCCAGGTCCCCGCGTCCAACGGCCGACCCAGCCGGCCGGTCCTGACATCCAGCCGCGCCGTGCCCTGCAGGACCAGCTGCTCGGTGTCGTCGGAGACCTCCGGCACCAGATGACACTGGGTCGGGAGCCGGAAGTCGCCCGAGTCGTCGCGGCTCTGCACATAGACGTCGAGCCGGCTGTCGGAGAGCACCTTCGTCACGTCGTACGCATCGATCGGAACCTTGGTCTTCAGCGACACCGGCGGCTCCCACAACAGTCGCCCGTCGACCCGGCGGAAGGTCACCGGCCGCCCGTCGGCGTAGGTCAGTTGGGCGCTGGCCCTGATCACCAGCGCGTTGCCGTCCCAGTCGACACGGTCGAGGGTGGGTACGACGGTGAGTCCGCGCTCCGCCCCCGCCAGCTTCGTGATCTCGGCGTACGCCCCCGCGTGCAGCAGTCGGGCCCGCACCCGGATCGACGGAGGCAGCGCTCGTTCGACGCCGGTGGAGAACCGTTCGGCGGCGAGGTGGCGTACCTCCCGGAACAGTGCGTACGGGCTCTGGCGGACCAGCCGGCCACGCAGCGACCGGCCGCCGTGCAGACCGGGCAGGCCGAACGGTCCGGGGGATCGGGGCGACCCGAGCGGGCCGAGCAGGAGGTCCTGGTAGAAGCGCGCGTAGATCTGGTCGCGCTCGTCGCCGGGGTCGGTGTGGGTGTCGACGAGATCGAGGAGCTGCCGGAGCGACCGGGTGTACGCCGTGGGATCGAGCCGCCGCTGCGGCGGTTGCTCGGACGGGCGGTCCGGCGTACCCCAGTGGCAGCACACGCCGTCGGACAGCACGCCGGTGACCTTGGCGAGGAAGTACGCTTCGGCGACGAACCGCTCATCGGCCAACCAGGCAGGGCCTTCCGCGAACCGCAGTCGGTGTCGGAGCAGGAAACCGGTCCGGAACAGCTTGTGCGGCGTCATCAGCCGGAAAAGGTCGCCGGCGAGGATGTCCGCGTTGTCCCGCGACTCGAGGAACACTGCCCTCGGCACCTCGTTGGCGCCGTATCCGACGACCTTCCCCACGACGATGTCGGCGCTGCTGCGGATCGCCATGGCGTACATGCGTTCCAGGGCAGGCGAAGCCAGCCGATCATGTGCGGTGAGGAAGTAGAGGTACTCACCGCTCGCGACCTCGATGCCGACGTTGCGGGGACGCCCGGGACCGCCCGTGTGCGCGGCGTGGATCACCCGGATGTGCGGATGCTTCTCCGCCAGGGTGTCGAGGCGCTGGAGAGTGCCGTCGGCGGAGCCGGTGTCGATGAAGAGCACTTCGTACTCGCCGGCCGAAAGTGACTGACCGAGCAGGGATGCCAGGCAGGAGTCGAGTCGGGGTCCCGGGTTGTACACCGGAACGATGACGCTGACCTTCACTCCCATGGGTGCACCCCCATGGTGGGAGCATCGTCAGATTCCCGGACTCACAAACCTCAGCCGCGAGCCGGGCCCGCCTCACCGCCGCCCCGCCCACCTAACCAGCGCGCCCGCGTACCCGCGTACCCGCCTCACCCGCGCACGCCCAACCGCCGCGCCCGCAGTCAGTCGACGACGCCGTACAGCCGGTCGCCCGCGTCGCCCAGCCCCGGAACGATGAACCCCTTCTCGTTCAGATGGTCGTCCAGCCCGGCGGTCACCACCGTGACGGGAATCCCAATCCGCTCCAGCTGGGCCTCGAGGTGGGCGATCCCCTCGGGCGCGGCGAGCAGGCAGACGGCGGTGATCTCGTCGGCACCGCGGGCGACCAGGAACCCGATCGCGTCGGCCAGGGTGCCGCCGGTGGCGAGCATCGGATCGAGGACGTAACACTGCCGACCGGACAGATCCTCCGGAATCCGTTGGGCGTACGTCGACGCCTTCAGGGTGCGCTCATCGCGGATCATGCCGAGAAAGCCCACCTCGGCCGTCGGCAGCAGCCGGACCATTCCCTCGAGCATGCCGAGCCCCGCCCGCAGGATGGGTACGACCAAAGGCTTGGGTGCGGCGAGCTTGCGCCCCTGTGCGGCGGCGACCGGCGTCTGCACGGTGACGGGTTCGGTCCGGACTTCCCGGGTCGCTTCGTACGCCAGCAACGTCACCAGCTCGTCGGTCAGCTGCCGGAAGGTCGGCGAGTCCGTTGCGGCATTGCGCAGGACCGTCAGCTTGTGGGCGACGAGGGGATGGTCGGCCACGTGGATCCGCATCGGCAGGCACCTCGAAGCGATCGACGACAGGGAGTGTGTAAAGCCGGCTGGCATGGGGTACGCACGACCGGATGTGGCCCCGCGCGGGCGTTGATCCGGAGAGGACGCGGAGCCACCTTAGTAGGGTCAGCGCGATCTGGCAGTAGCGTCAGCGCGATCTGGAAGCGCGTTCGACGGCGTTCGACCAGCGCGTTCGACGGGGGTGTTCAGAACCGGGGGGTTGGCAGGCGATCCATTCCGGCACCGGGAGTCGACCTCATGGCGAAGACCCAGCGACGTGGGACACCACGGGGCGAGCGATCATCCACCCGCGAACCGTCCCAGCCGGACAACCAGAGCGAACGCCTCCGGCGGCGCGCCGCGTTCCTCCGTGACCTGGCCGAGGCCAGGGAACTGCGGGCCCGGATCCGGCCCAGGCGCACCCGGCTCGCCCGGCTCCGCGACGCCCTCCGGCGCTCCACGTACCGCACCTCCTGAGCGGTCTGCCGCCGAACCGCGGCAATTGGGCGGAAAATCCTGGAGAAAAATGCGGTGCATTCTCCGCTGGGTCTGCCACGATCTCCCTTATGGCCGAGGAGAGCAGCACAACGGTCGACTTCGCTGTTGTGGTCTACCTCGAGGAGGGCTGCTGGCGGGCAACGTCGCTCGCCACATGGGCAGCGCGTGACCTCGACACCCTGGTACGCACCCTGCGCCAGCATCCGGGCGACCGGGGATGCCTCGGGCTGGTCTCGGTCGATGACGACTTCTTCGTCCTGGTACGCGTCGATGGGGTGGATGTGAGGTACCTCCTCTCGGATGTCACCGCCGCCACCGAGTGGCCGCTCGCCCGGGCCGTCCTCGACGAACTCGCGCTTCCGGTGCCCGATGACGACGACGACCGTGCCCAGCCGGCCGGCGACCTGACCATCGTCGCCGACCTCGGCATGGCCGCCATGGAGATGGGCGCTCTGTGCGACGACTTCGACCTGTACCCCGACGAGATGCTCGCCAAGATCGCCGAGCGGCTCGGCTGCGGCGTGGCGTTCCACCAGGTGCTGGACACGGCGATCAGTTAGGCGTGTGACGGCTACCCCTGGGGTACGACGCAACAAATCCCGACTCGACGATGTTCTGACCCAAGAGAGTTCTGAGCCCGAAGAGTTCTGACCCCGAAGAGTGCTCTGGCCGAGGGTTCTGGCCCACGAGATCTGTGACGAAGGAATGGTGCGCGGTGTCCTACTTCGCGGCGGCGTTCGCCCGTAGAGGTGGCGACTGGTTGGCGACGGAGATCGACCTCGACGACGCCGAAGGCGTCGACGGTGTGGCCGAAGCGGCGGCCGAGGTCGATGCCGACGACGGGATCGTGGTCGTCCTGGTGGAGGAAGAGGAGTGGTTCGGCGTCGTACGTGTCGAACCCGACGAAGATCCGCGAGTGTTCGTGTCCGACGGCGCCGAGGCCGGCCGTACGCCCGTCGGCGGGACACTCGTGAGTGAGATCGCGGCCGACTATCTCGACGACGACGAGGTGCCGGTGAGCGGCAGGGGCGTGGCGCTGCCCGCGGAGCCGCTGGGTGAGGCGGGACTCCTCGACGATCTGGGCGCCTCCGCCGAGACACTCAACCGGCTGGCCGGCGCGACCAGCACGACGCCTGCCGACGCCGTGGCCGAGATCGCCGAGCGGATCGGGTTCGTCGACGTCCTCGAGACAGTCCGCTGACACACAGCTCGGCCAGTCGGCCGGAGGCGTGGGACGACGCGATGCGCGTCGCCCTCGGCGAGGCGCGACTGGCGGAGTCGGCTGGTGACGTCCCCGTCGGCTGCGTGGTCGTCGATGCCGATGGGCAGGTCCTCGGCCGTGGCCACAACGCGCGGGAGGCCACCGCCGACCCGACTGCCCATGCCGAGGTCCTCGCGATCCGGCAGGCGGCGGCGCGGGGTGGGTGGCGGCTCGACGGCTGCACGTTGGTCGTCACGCTCGAGCCGTGCACGATGTGTGCGGGCGCGGTGGTTCTCGCCCGGGTGGACAGGCTGGTGTTCGGCGCGTACGACGAGAAGGCCGGAGCGGTCGGTTCGCTCTGGGACGTCGTACGCGACCGGCGACTCAACCACCGGCCCGACGTCGTGAGTGGGGTCCTCGCCGACGAGTGCGCAGGCCTGCTGCGTGACTTCTTCACCGCCCAGCGTCGCCCTCGCTGATCCCATGGGACCGCGCGATACGCGTCCAGGAGAACGGCGTACTGATGAGGAGCGCCCTCATCCAACCCGGCGTCGCGTGAGGGTCCGTCCGAGGCCGCCTCGCCCGGGTGCCGGCGCTGGCGCAGGCTGGTACGGAACGCGGTAGGCGGCGACACGGCACGGTCCGATAACCTACCCGCGGTGGCGTGTCCGAGCGGCCTATGGAGCACGCCTCGAAAGCGTGTGAGGGGCAACCCTCCGCGGGTTCAAATCCCGCCGCCACCGCGCCGATGAGCAAGCGAAATGCCCGGCAGCCTCTACGGAGGTGCCGGGCATTTCGCCGTCTGGTCTCAGTTTCGGTCGCAGTTGACCCTCGGCCTGGGGTTCCGACCACCGGTACGCCGGTCGAGCGGCGGAGTGAGTGGATCCGGGAAGGTACCGTCGCACTGTCGCCAGGCGGTAGCGCCCGCGGCCTCCTGGGCTCAGGTGCGCGGGGCGTACGCCGGATAGTTGGCGAGATCCACGTCGGCATCCGGCCATCGCTTGCGCAAGTGTCGCGCTACCTCGCGAACCCATCCGGTGAGGTGCGGAAGGCAGCGGTGACGCTCGGCCGTGCTCGCTGCCAACTCGAGTGTGAAGACTCTCTGGACGCGGCTGCTGTCCCCCGGGGGGCGGGCGTCGATGCGGTCGAACCCGCCGAGCCGCTCGAGCGCCATCAGGTGGCAGGAGGCCGCCATGCCGAACCCGAACGCGCTGTCGTCGGCCGCTTCCGGAACGCCACTGGCAAGCGCGGCACGGTACTCGTCCTCGAGCCCGGTGGCTGCCGGGTCACCGACCGTGATCCACATCGGTCCTGGCACCGCCAGACTGGCGGCGTCGGTGAGAGCGTGCCGGAAGCCGGCGAACTCGAAGTCGGTGAGACGCCCGTCGTCGCCGTCGACCAGGAAGTTGTTGGAACCCGCGTCACCGTTGGAGAAGGCAAGGAACGGCCCCGGCTCGGCGAGTACGGCGTGGACGCTCGCCAGCTCCCGCTCCGCCCGGTGCGGCATCGTGACGCCAAGCCCCTCGATCCGACGGCGGGTCTGCGTCCATCGCTGGCCCATGAAGCGCAGCCGTTCGACCTGCGGATCGACCGGCCCGTACGTGCGACGTCTGGCGTAATAGATCTCCGCGTGTCCTGCGGTGGCCGCGTGCAGCTGGCCCATGGTCCGCGCGAAGGACACCAGGCCGGTCTTCGCGCCGGTCGCGCCGTACCGGCGAATCTGATCGGCGAGCGGAACACGCGGGAACAGGTCCTCGAGCACCAGGACGCCCGTCGTCAGGTCGGATGCCACCAGCCGTGGCACCAGATCGACGCCGAGTTCGGCGAGGAACTCCAGTGCCGCGCGTTCGGTGCACACCTGCGCCGGGTCGGTACGGAACTCGCTGGGATCCTCCCGCAGCCACTTCACGATCACCGATCCAGGTAGGAGGGCTGAGGTAGACAACTGCGAAGGCGGCTCGGCGAGGTGGCAACGCGCGACTGACCAGGGCGCCAACTGCTCGGAGCGGGCAATGGTCACGGTCGTGTGGAACGCCTCCGACAACAGCGTTTGCACCGCGGACAGGGCAGGGCTCGGCACAGGTTGGTGTCCTTGCTCGGGTTTTGGCGCGGATCTGGCCCGGCCAGTGTGCAACGGAAAGAGGCAGAGAACGAGTCTTGCTTTCGTTACGGGGCGCATGATCACGCTCGCCGCCGCACCCTGGCACCAGGGGAAGAGGACTGGGCCGGGTCAGGACCTTGGCCCCTCCCCTGCGGTTCATGGCCGCGGGCACCTTGGGCAATGAGGGGAGTACTTCCTAAGGTCCGCCTCGGTCAGGACGGACACTTGCTGGTGTCCTCGGGGTGATGACGCCCTCAGCGGGTGAAGGAGACCTCGAACGCAACCGTTCGAGGGGACTCCTGTGCTTGCTCAAGCTGCCTCGTCGGAGTCGATTGGTACGCCCTTGTTGTGGGCGGCCAGCATTGCCGTACTCCTCATCTTGGTCGCCGCTGACTTCCTGGTGACCCGCCGCCCGCACGAGGTGTCGCTGCGCGAGGCCGTCGGCTGGTCGGTGTTCTATCTCTCCCTGCCGCTGGTGTTCGGCGTGGCACTCTGGGCGGTATTCGGCGGTGCTCAGGCGCTGGAGTTCGTCACGGGCTTCGTGGTGGAGAAGTCCCTGTCGGTGGACAACCTTTTCGTGTTCATGCTCTTGCTGGCCGGCTTCGCGGTACCGGCCGAACTGCAGCAGCGCGTGCTGCTCTTCGGCATCGTCGGCGCACTGGTGCTGCGTGGCATCTTCATCGCGGCCGGTGCCGCGCTGCTGCAAGCCGGCACCTGGGCATTCCTGGTGTTTGGGGCGATCCTGTTCGTCACCGCCGTCAAGATCCTGCACGATGCCGCAGCCGGGTCGAACTTCGACCGTGACGTGTCACAGATGCGCTCGGTGCGACTCCTCCGGCGGTTGATGCCGGTCACCGACGGCTACCGCGGCACCCGGCTGACGGTCCGCGAGGATGGTCGGCGTGCCCTGACCCCGTTGACGGTCGTGGTCGTCGCTGTGTTCGCCACCGACGTGGTCTTCGCCGTCGACTCTGTCCCAGCCGTCTACGGCATCACCCAAGACCCGTACCTGGTGTTCACCACCAACGCATTCGCCCTGCTCGGCCTGCGCGCCCTGTACTTCGTGCTGCACACCGCACTGGGCAAACTCACCCACCTCAACTACGGGCTGGGGATCATTCTCGCGTTCATCGGCGTCAAGCTGGTCCTGCACTGGGCTCACGGGATCTGGCCCGCCGTGCCCCAGATCCCCACCCCGCTCTCCCTCGCCGTCATCGTGCTGATCCTGGCGGTCGTCACGCTGACCAGCCTGCGCGCCCGCAGCGGCGCTGAACAAACCACACCCGGGAGCTGACCATGCTCACCGACATCCTCATCGAAATTGTCATGACCGTGCTCGTCCTGGCCTCAGTGCTGATCACCTGTGCCGCGCTGCTGGACGCCCGTCCACCCCGAGGACCAGATCGGCCGCCTGGCCGTCGTCGGCGGTCTCGCGCGCTACGCAGGTCCGCACAGGCGACACACTCGGTTTCGTCAGGCCCTGCATGGGGGACGGCATCCAGGAGGCGTAACAGCGTCGGCCGGCTGCTCCCGGCGGGGACGGTGGAGCGGGGGAAGCGTGGAACGCGGCACTGACCTTGTTATCACGGTCCGCTGCGCCGACGCCGACGCCGCCGGCCAAGCACTCAGCCTGCTCCGGGAGTGTGATGCTGCTGGGCAGATCGAGCTGAGGGGCGGGATCGTGATCGAACGCGCCCCGGACGACAGACTGCAGATGCCCGCTGACCCCCACATGGTCGCTGGCGTCGCGACCGGCGGTGGGAGCCTCATCGGCATGCTGATGGACATTCTCGGCGGACCGCTGGGAATGTTGCTGGGGTGGCGTGGAGCGGCCGTGATCGCCGCCGCCGTGGATCTACGAATGGCCGAGAGAACGGGCGAGCTGGGTGGGCTCGCCGCGCTGAGTGTCTCGTCCCGCATCGGTAAGGCGGTCGTCCTGGCCGACATCACCGAGTTCGACCCCGAGATCATCGACTCCGAGATGGCCAAGGTGGGTGGCACAGTGATCCGTCGCCCGGCCGACCTGGTGCTGGCAGAGCTTGCCGCGGCCGAGGACGCGGCGAAGGCAGCCGAGTTGGAAGCGGTGCGTGTCCTGCGCCAGCAGCACATCGCCGAACGCAGAAAAGGTGGTGGCGATCGCGACACGTTCGACTGAGGGAACGCCAGCCACAGCTCCCACCTGATCCACACAGCCTTGAAAGCACTGTCCGGTCGGCCGGACGCTCGTCCACCTCCCGGTCTGGGCAGGGCGCCAACAGCGACACGGGTCGTCAGCCTGTCCAACCACGCCTGACTGCGACACGTAGGCACCCGTTAGGCTTAGCCGGACAGGTTGGGGTCGTCAGCTGTGGACGGTCCGGGCGTGGGCTCGCAGACCTCGAAAGCGTGTGAGGGGCAACCCTCCGAGGGCTCAAGTCCCGCCGCCACCGCCTGATGGGGCCCTGGACACGATCACCTGGTCATGTCCGGGCCCTCGTCGTATCCGGCGGCCATCCGTCGGGGGATGGCAAGGTGGTGGGTGGGGGGATAGGCACAAGGTGACAGTCGCCGAGCTGGACCAGTTCCTGTTGTACGGCACTGTCGTACTGCTCCTGGGTGTCCTGGCCGTGCGGTTCGCCGTACGGTTCGGCCTTCCCAGCCTGTTGATCTACCTCGCGATGGGCGTCGCGCTCGGCGAGTCCGGGCTCGGCATCCACTTCGACGACGCCCAGCTCGCGCACGCCCTCGGATTCGCGGCACTGGTGATCATCCTCACCGAAGGTGGACTCACTACGCGCTGGTCCGATGTCCGGCCAGCGATGATTCCGGGTGTCGTCCTGGCGACAGTCGGCGTCGGCCTGAGCGTCGGTGTCGTCGCAGTCGCCGTCCATGTGCTGCTCGGGCTCGACTGGCAGTTGGCGTTCCTGCTGGGGGCCATCACGTCGCCGACCGACGCGGCCGCCGTCTTCTCGGTCCTGCGGCGGGTGCCGCTGCCACGCCGGCTCGCCGGCATCCTGGAAGCCGAGTCCGGCCTGAACGACGCACCCACGGTTCTCATCGTGACGACCCTCAGCTCGGCGTCGCTCGGCAGTCAGAACCCGGGTCTGGTCTCGCTCACGATCCTCGGCGAGTTGCTCCTGGGTGCCGCACTTGGATGCCTGGTGGGGTTTGGTGGCGCGTGGATCCTGCGCCGGGTCGCGCTGGGGGCGTCCGGGCTGTATCCACTCGCCATCGTGTCCTTCGCCGTCTTGGCGTACGCCAGCGCCTCGGCCGTGCACGGCAGCGGATTCGCGGCCGTGTACGTCGCGTCGCTGATCCTCGGCAACTCCGAGCTGCCGCACCGACCGGCCGTGCGTTCGTTCATCGAAGGACTTGCCTGGCTGGCGCAGGTCGGACTGTTCGTGATGCTGGGTCTGCTGGCCTGGCCGTCGCGGCTCGGACTCTCCGAGGTCGTCGCCGGGCTGGTCGCCGGCGTGGTGCTCACGTTCCTCGCCCGGCCGGTGTCGGTCGTGCTGTCACTGCTGCCGTTCCGGATTCCTGCCACCGAACACCTGTTCCTGTCGTGGGCAGGCCTGCGCGGCGCCGTCCCCATCGTTCTCGCGACCATCCCGATGGCGGCCGGCCTGGAGGGCGCGGACAGGCTTTTCGACATGGTCTTCGTCCTCGTGGTCGCCTTCACGCTCGTGCAGGCGCCGACACTGCCGGTCGTGGCGAGGCTGCTCCGGATCCACGGTGAGGACGAGGTACGCGACCTCGACATCGAGGCGGCGCCGCTGGAACGCGTCGAGGCCGACCTGCTGCAGGTCCGGATCTTCCCCGCGTCGCGCCTCGCCGGAGTCGAGGTCGGCGAGATCCGCCTGCCCCGGGGCGCCTCGGTCGCCCTCATCGTCCGCGAGGGACGCAGCATGGTGCCCACGCAGACGACCGTGCTGCGCGAGGCTGACGACGTTCTGGTTGTCACGCCACGCCGGTTGCGCGAGGCGACCGAACGACGGCTCCGGGCGGTCAGTCGCGGGGGCCGGCTCGCAGACTGGCTCGGCCGGAGCCGCGGGCAGGCCTAGCCCAGGCCTAGCCCCCCAGGGCCATCGGCGTGGGCGTCATCGTCACGCAGACGGGCACCCGGGTGTCGACCTCCATGGCCTTCGGGGCCTTGGAGACCAGCCCGGCGTACTCGCTCCCGAGGATCACGTCGACCGAGGTGTCGGTGCGCTCATCGCCACGCCGGGTCTCGCCGGAGAGCTGCTCGCCGACCAGCAGAACCTCGGGCGCGTCCTTGTGCCGACCACGGACCTCGACGGTCTTGACCTTGGCGTCGTACGGAGAGTTGCCCACCTTCGCGATCGTGAATCCGCGCTGGCGGAGCAGGTCGGCCGTGCGATCGGCCAGGCCGCTGATCTTGCCGGCGTTGTAGACGTTCAACGTGACGGTCTGCGCGCTGATCCGCTGCTTCTCCTCGGGCTTCGGTGTCGAGCAGACCTGGGTGGGACTGGGCGCGGGTGCGACGTTGAGTACGGAGTCCCAGCCGTACCACGCGGCGCTGGACAACAGGCCCAGGAGGACGAGCAGGGTGAAGGGTCCACGAATCCGTCGACGGCGCCTGCGCCGGATCTCCATCGTGTCGTAGGGCGTCATCTCGGACCTTTCCCCGTGCAGCGTGCTCAGCCTTCGAGTCGGAGCACGCGGGCGTGGAGCACCATCCGCTGGTGCAGAGCCGCGCGGAGCGCCCGGTGCAGTCCGTCTTCAAGATAAAGCTCTTGGCGGTATTCGACCACGTGCGCGAAGAGATCGCCGTAATAGGTGGAATCTTCTGCCAACAATGTGTCGAGATCAAGGGTGCGTTTGGTCGTGACCAGCTGGTCGAGCCTGATCGGGCGGGGTGGGAGCTGAGCCCAGTCGCGTTGGGTCGCTCCGTGATCGGGGTAGGGGCGACCGTCGCCGACTCGCTTGAAGATCACGCCTCGGCAGTGTAGTAGGCAGCGCTGGGTGGCCGATTGGAGACGCTGGGCGCCCATTTTCGAAACAATGACAATTCCACCAGTTCCCCACGATCTGGTGAGGCGCCCGTGTGGCATGGCGGCGCTGAGCAAAACGTCGATGCGATGATCGGGTACGCCGTCGTGCCGCGGGATGGAGTGAGGATGAAGAAGATCATCAACGATCCGTCGACCGTCGTCGAGGAGTCCCTGGCCGGTCTGGCCGCCGCCCATGCCGACCTGCTCCGGGTGGAGTTCGATCCGACATTCGTCGTACGAACGGACGCGCCGAGACCGGGCAAGGTCGGTGTCGTGTCCGGCGGCGGCAGCGGGCACGAACCCCTGCACGGCGGGTTCGTCGGGCGGGGCATGCTCGACGCGGCCTGCCCGGGCCCGGTCTTCACCTCGCCGACACCGGATCCGATCCTCGCGGCCACCCGGGCGGTGGACGGCGGTGCGGGCGTACTCCACATCGTGAAGAACTACACCGGCGACGTCCTGAACTTCGAGACCGCCGCAGAGTTGGCCGCGGCCGAGGACATCACCGTCGAGGCGGTCGTGATCGACGACGACGTCGCCGTCAAGGACAGCCTCTACACGGCGGGACGCCGTGGCGTCGGCGGCACGGTGCTCGCCGAGAAGATCGTCGGAGCCGCCGCCGAACGCGGTGACGACCTGACGTCCGTCGCCGCGCTCTGCCGGCGGGTCAACGCCCACGTTCGCAGCATGGGCATGGCCCTCACGTCGTGCACCGTTCCGCATGCCGGCAAGCCGACGTTCGAGCTGGGCGAGCAGGAGATGGAGATCGGGATCGGCATCCACGGCGAGCCCGGCCGTGAGCGGCTGCCGCTGGAGCCCGCCGACGCCATCGTCGACCGTCTCCTCTCGCCGGTCGTGGCAGACCTGCCGTTCGGTTCCGGCGACGGGGTGTTGCTCTTCGTGAACGGCATGGGCGGTACGCCGTTGATGGAGCTCTACCTCGCCTACGGTCACGCGGAGAAGCTCCTGGCCGCGCAGGGGATCAGGGTCGAACGCCGGCTGGTCGGCAACTACATCACCTCCCTGGAGATGCAGGGCATGTCGATCACGTTGCTGAAGCTCGACGAGGAGATGGTCGAGCTCTGGGACGCGCCCGTCCACACGCCGGCGTTGCGGTGGGGCGTCTGAACGCGGGACGGGTACGCGGCGAGAGGATGAGGACGTGGCCGTGACGACGCAGCACCTCGTGACCTTCGTGACCGCGTACGCCGAGGTGATCGCGGCGAACCGGGCGTACCTCATCGATCTCGACGCCGCCATCGGGGACGCCGACCACGGCGAGAACCTCGACCGTGGGATGAAGGCGGCGATGGCGGAACTCGCCGACGCGCCGGACGAGGTCGCGCCGGCCGAGGTGCTGCGCAGGGTCGCCACGGCGCTGGTGTCCAAGGTGGGCGGGGCGGCCGGGCCGCTCTACGGCACCGCGTTCCTCCGGGCCTCCGGTGCGCTCCGTGGCAAGCCCGCACTCGACGCTCCCGATGTCGTGGCGGCGATCGAGGCCGGCCTCGGCGGGGTGGTCGCCAGAGGCAAGGCGGTGGCCGGCGACAAGACGATGGTCGACGCCTGGGAGCCGCCGGCGCGGGCGGCCGAGCAGGCGGTGCCGGCGGGAACCCCGCTCCGCGGGGCGCGGGCCCACGCAGCCGACGCCGCCGAGGACG
>NZ_JBEFTW010000046.1:0-52653 GCF_040196095.1 Actinopolymorpha sp. B17G11 | reverse complement strand
CTGCCCACCGTCATCCGTCTTCTGCTGTCCAGACCCCATGGCCCCAGATGTCATCACTGTCCGTGCCCATCCCGCCGGACCCAGCCCGGCGTGTCGAGCCGGAAACACCGTTCAGTGCACAGTCCCCCCGGGCCGTGAAACTCGCGTCCGGGGGTCACAATGGGTACAGGTCCGCGGTTCGGATGAGGACAGTGAACGAAGGGGGGCGCCCATGAGCGGCGACTGGCAGTCGATGCGGGCGTCCCACGCTGACCGGGAGCGCACCGCCGACGTCCTCAAGGCTGCGTACGCGGAAGGTCGGCTCGACGACGCCGAGCATCGCCGCCGGCTTGACCTTGCCATGCGGGCACGTTCCTACGGCGAGTTGCAGCGCCTTGTCGCCGACCTGCCGGCGGGTCCGCTGCCGTTCCCCGCAGGAGGAGCCCGGGCGTCCTATCCGGACGTGCCCCGTTATGCCACGCAGGCGATGAACCCGTGGGCGCACTACACCCCTCCCGCCGCCCGCCCGACCGACGACCTGGCCAAGGCGTCGGTGATCCTGGCCGTGATCTCGACGTTCACGTGCGGTCTCACGGCGGTCCCCGCCATCGTGACCGGCCACATGGCGCTCTCCCGGATCAGGGACAGTGGCGATGACGGCCGCGGCATGGCGATCGTCGGGCTCTGTGTCGGATACTCCGCGGTCATCGGAACCCTGTTGGTGATCCTCTTCGGCGTCGGCATCTTCAGCTCCTTCTGACGCTCGCCTGGCGCTCCATCACCCGCCGCACTGCCACCCCCGCCAGGTCATCCCCCGGGTCGGTGGCCGAACTCCCCCAGGCGGCTCACCCCGAATGCCGGACTTGCGGTGGGCCGGAGAAGCCAGGCATCGCAGATCGCGGCCAACTCGTCCGCTGCACTGCACAATGGCAGGAGGGGAGTGTTCCGCGGTCGCCTCGACGCGGCATCCCATCTCGACCCGGGCTGGGGGTGAGATGAGCACGGACTGGCAGTCCATGCGGGCGTCCGACGCTGATCGGGAGCGTGCGGCCGACGTGCTCAAGGCAGCCGTGGCCGAAGGCCGCCTCGACTGGGACGAACACAGCGAACGCCTCGATATCGTCATGAGGTCCCGTACCTACGGCGAACTCCACGGCCAGATCGTGGACCTGCCGGTGGGGCCCCTTCCGTTCCCGACACAGCTTCCCGCGCCCGGTGCGCCCGATGGGTCCGGAACGCCGAGTATCCCCCTTCCGCCAAGGCCCGGCGTCCCCGGCATATCCGGTGGGACCTCGGGTGAGGGCACGGGGTACGCCGGTCGGTTGCCTGCGCCCCACGATGAGACCGTCGGTCGCTCAGCGGCCCTTCCGAGTCCCCGGATGCCGCCACCAGCACCGCTGGCCAACCCCTGGGCCAACTACGTGCCCGCACCTGTCCGCGTCACCGAGCCGCTCGCCAAGGTCTCCATCGCGTGCGCCATTCTCGGCCTGTGCACGTCCGGCATGAGCGCGGTGCCAGCCATCGTGACGGGCCACCTCGCGCTTGCCCGCATCCGGCGTACGAACGACGACGGGGCGGGCCTCGCGGTGACGGGACTGGTCCTCGGCTACCTGGAACTCGCGTTCGTCGCTTTGTGGTTCATCCTGGTCATTCTGTTCAACGTCGGCTGAGGCAGGCAGCTCACCTTGTCCGAAGGATCGGATCCCCTCCGGCGTTCAGCATCTTCGGACAGGTCGGGCGGCCGGGTGAGCAAGGTGACTAGGGTCGCGCCCGTGGAGACCGGAATTCCAGGGTGCGCGGCCTCCGGCAGCTGGCAAACCTGGCGGGCGGCGACCGCGGAAGCGCTCTACGGTCCGCGCGGCTTCTTTCGTACGCACGCACCGGCGCGGCACTTCCGGACCTCGGTTCACGTGTCGTCCGCGTTCGCGGCCGCACTGGTGCGGTTGGCGCATGCGGCGGGCCTCAGGACGGTCGTCGACGTCGGCGCCGGGCGGGGCGAGCTGGCCCGCACGCTGCACGAGCTCGCGCCGGACCTCACCCTCGTCGCCGTGGAGATCGCCGAACGGCCGGACGATCTGCCCGCGGAGGTGACGTGGACGGACGAGGTGCCGCCCGGTATCGACGCTCTCGTCGTGGCGAACGAATGGCTGGACAACGTCCCGCTCGACGTGGTCGAGGTCGATCCCGATCACGTCGCACGCCAGATCGAGGTGAACGTCGAAACCGGTGAGGAACGGTTCGGCTCACCCGTTTCCCCCACGCAGGCCGGCTGGCTACGCGGGTGGTGGCCACTTGCCGGCGCACCGCCGGGCACGAGGGCGGAGATCGGGGCGCCGCGGGACTCCGCGTGGGCGGACGTCGTACGCCGGTTGCGGTCAGGGCTTGCACTCGCCATCGACTACGGGCATCTGCGCGAGAGCCGGTCCGCGGTCGGGACGCTCACCGCCTATCGCGCGGGGCGGATGGTGGCTCCGGTACCCGACGGGTCATGCGACATCACCGCGCACGTGGCGGTCGACGCGGTGGCCTACGCAGGGGAGCATTCGGGCGGCGCGGGACGAGGAACGGCGCTGACCAGCCAGCGAGCGGCGCTGGGTGTGCTCGGCGTCCACGGTGGCCGTCCGCCGCTGACAATGGCCCACACCGATCCTCGGGCGTACCTCGCCGCCTTGTCACAGGCGAGCGAAGCGGGCGAGTTGGTCGACCCCGCAGGTCTCGGCGGCTTCTGGTGGCTGCTGCAGGCGAAGGGTGACGCAGAACTCCCACCCGGCTTCGTGAACTCCCGCCCTGATCCGTGACCGTGGCCGCCGACCACGATCGTGAAGGAAAACCGGCTCATACACCCGCAAAACCTTCATGATCACGATCATGATCACGGGTTGACTGCATCCAGCGTTCGGGGCCGGCGATCTGGCGGGCCTGGCGCGAACGTTCGGGCTGCTTCTCGGCGAGCTCCCGAGCGACGGCGCTCGAGCGATGGATCGCGACCGCGTTGACCGGACCCACCGGGGTGTCGACATGGACGTTCGCGAGCCCCAGCCGGCGCTGGAGCGGACCCTGCGTCACCCGGACGCTCTGCATCTTGGCGTGGGGCACGACGGCGGTACGCCTGGTCAGCCAGCCGGCATCGGTGACGAAGACCCGCTCGTCGGTGCCGTGGCGAAGGTAGCGCCACCCGATGGGACGTAGCCAGCGGGCCGACCGCGGCGCCACCATGCGTTCGACCTCGTCGGTATCGACTCCCGGCAGTACCCGCTGCAGGAGCGCGCGGGCCACCGGCCACGGCGCGACTGGCAGCAACGTCGAGGACGTCTGGTTCCCGTTCGAGCCCTTGCCGCCGTAGCCCGCCACGTCGACCGAGAGTTTCACCCACGTCTTGGGCCGCCACAGCAGCTGCTGCTCGATCTCGACTCCTTGCACCCGCCCCGGCGGCACGGTCTGCGCCCAGGTGTCGAGCATGCCCTTACGGATCCGCAGACCGTCCGGCGACTCGCTCACGGTGAACCCGAACTCGCTGATGAACTGCCGCCACACCACACCGAGGCCTCCCAGCGCCCATGGGAGGAGGAACGCGAGCCCGACGACCTCGCCCAGGACGGTGGACGTGATGGCGACGGCGACGAAGCCGAGCGCCGCGGTGAGGAACGGCGCACTCACGACCGTGGACGCGAGGAGCACGCCAGGGGGTACGGCGACCAGTCGGCGTTCGGGCGCCTCGGGGGTGTCAGCGTCGAGGCCGGCGGCCCGGGCGAGCAGCTCGGCCCGCAGCAGTTGCGCACCCGGCTCCGTCAGGTAGGCGAGCGGCGCCTCCGTCTTGCCGCCGCCGGCCACCTCGAGCCGAAGTTCTGCGACCCCGAGCAGGCGGGCCAGCACGGGCCGCACGATGTCGACGGCCTGCAACCGGTCGATCCGGATTCTCCGCGAACGCCGGAACAGAAAGCCGCTCTCGATCCGGAGCTCGTCGCCCTCGATCCGGTACTTCGTGAACCACCACGAGAACGACCCCAGCACCACGCCGAGAACCAACGCCGCCGCGAGCTGGATGCCGAAGAGCCCGAACTCCAGCTGGCGTACGGCGTCCTGGCCGATGACCGCCACGGCGATGGCGAAGTACTTCCAGCCGTTGAGTACCGGCGTCGCTGGATGCAGCCGGCGGAGCTCGGTCACCGTCGCGCTGAGGTCGGGCTCGAGCTCCAACGCGGGTTCCGAACGCACCCCGTCGGCCTCCCGCGGTCCCACCTGCGTCCGCTCCCCGTCGGCCGACCCTGGACCATCGGCCGGCCCTGGACCATCGGCCGGCCGTGGACGATCGGCCGCACCCGGACCATCTGCCGCACCCGGACCATCGGCGGCACCCTGCGCACCAGGGGTCGTCGGCACGTCGGCAGCCCCCGGCTCGCCGGCGGGTCGACCCGGCTCCCACTCGGGCATCGCGTTCCTCGCGTCCGTCAAGCTCACAGTCCAGTCGCCCGCGCCTCGCCGAGTGCGGCCAACCGGTCGCGCAGCCGCTCCGCCTCGTCCGGCGTCAGCCCTGGAATCTCCGCGTCGGTCGCAGGTGTGGCCGTGTGCAGCTGGACCTTCGCGATGCCGAACTTCCGCTCCACCGGACCGGCGGTCACGTCGACGAACTGCATCCGTCCGTACGGCACCACGACCAGCGTCTTGAACAGCACTCCGTGGGTGACGAGCAGATCGTCACCGCGCTCCGCGTACCCCCACGAACGCCAGTTGCGGTCGATCAACCACCACGCCCAGCCGAAGAGCGCCGCGGCCACCACGATCACCCCTGCGGCCAGCCGCCAGTCGACGACGATCCCCACGGCGATCGCGGCGGCCAGGCCGCCGAAGCCCAGCCAGAATGTCAGGAGTGTCCGCCGTACTGTCCGCAGTCGCGGCGACACGGCCTGCCAGCGCTCGCCCGGCGGCGCGAACAAGGTGTCCATAGCAAGTGAGGCTATCCGGAGTGCGCTGTGCAAGCATGGACGCCGTGACGACCGAGCGGATAGTGAGTCTCGGCGCGGGTGCCGCCGGCCTCCCCACACCACTGTCGTCGTACGAACGCGAGTCCTACGACGGTGACTTGTACGAGCGTGGTGGCGGCGACGAGCTCGCCACCCAGGACATGGTGCTGAACATCGGGCCGCAGCACCCGGCCACCCACGGCGTACTCCGGCTACGCCTCACCCTCGACGGCGAACGCATCGTCACCTGCGAACCCGTGATCGGCTACATGCACCGGGGCGCAGAGAAGCTGTTCGAGGTCCGCGACTACCGCCAGATCATCATGCTGGCCAACCGGCACGACTGGTTGTCGGCGTTCTCCAGCGAGCTGGGTGTGGTGTTGGCCGTCGAACGGATGCTCGGCATGGAGGTCCCGGTCCGGGCGGTCTGGGCGCGCATGCTGCTGGCCGAACTCAACCGCGTCCTCAACCACCTGATGTTCCTCGGCAGCTACCCGCTCGAGGTGGGCGCGATCACGCCGGTGTTCTACGCGTTCCGGGAGCGGGAGACGCTGCAGCAGGTGATGGAGGAGATCGCCGGCGGTCGGATGCACTACATGTTCAACCGGGTCGGCGGGCTGAAGGAGGACCTGCCGGCCGGCTGGCTGGACCGCGCGGCCGCCGCAGTCGCCGCGGTGCGTGGGCGGCTGCCGGAATTGGAGAACCTCGTCTTCGGCAACGAGATCTTCGCCGCCCGTACCCGCGGTGTCGGGGTCGTCTCGCCCGAACTCGTGCATGCGTACGGCATCTCCGGCCCCATCGCGCGGGCCTCCGGAGTCGATGTGGACCTGCGCCGCGACGAGCCCTACCTCGCGTACGACGAGCTCTTCGCCGCCGGCGGTCCGGGGCGGGTGGTCACGGGTTCTGAGGGCGACTGCTTCGCGCGGTTCTCCGTACTCCGCGACCAGGTTCATGTCTCCCTCGACCTCGCCGAGGCCTGCATCGATCGGCTGCGGTCGCTGGCTGCCGGGCCCGTCAACGTGCGCCTGCCGAAGATTCTCAAGGCGCCGGAGGGTTCGACGTACGCCTGGACCGAGAACCCCCTCGGACTCAACGGCTACTACCTCGTCTCGCGCGGGGAGAAGACGCCGTGGCGGATGAAGCTGCGGTCGGCGTCGTTCAACAACATCGCCGTGCTTCCCGAACTCGTGCCCGGGTGCGTGGTCGCTGATCTGGTCGCGATCCTCGGTTCGATGTTCTTCGTGGTCGGCGACATCGACAAGTAGCGCGCCCACGGCATCGGATCGGCCACGCTGGTGACTGGACCGGTCGCACCGTCCGAGCGTGGGATCGGTCGCATACCCCGGGTCTGCCGGTCGACAGCGAGGCCAGACGACAACGAGGCCAGACAGACGACAGCGAGGCTGGCGGCTCAGGCGCCTTTGCGGCGCGCCTTCGCCTTGGCCCGGCGGAACCGGGTCCGCTTGGGATGGCGGGCGGTCGCGTGCTGGTCGGAATCGCCGCCCACGCCGTCGCCTTCTTCTCCGACGGCGGCCGCGCGAACCTGACGTTCGCGCTCCTCACGCTCCTCTTCGGCGGCCACCCGCGCACGGATCTCCCACGCCTTGAGGTCGACGACGGTCGGCGCCTCGCGGTTGTCCCACATCTCCGCTCGGTCGGGATCCGCTGGAACGGCGTCGACCGGCTCGGCTGTTGCGGCTGGGGTGGGTACGTCTGCGGGGGCGTCCTTGCCGTCCTGGGTGTCCTGAGCCCTGCCGTCCTGGGTGTCCTGAGCCTTGGTCTCCTGAGCCCTGGCGTCCTGACCCTCGGCGACCTGGACCACGGAGTCCTGCGACTGGGCGGGCTCGGCCACGACGCGCCCGGCGTGCGCCGCGGCATCGACCAGCTGGCCGTTGGCGGTGGCCGCAATCGTCGCGGGCGGCGTATCAGTAGGTGCAGCCTCACCCACCTGCTCGACGGTGGTGGCTGAACTCCGCGGTGCGTCCGTGACGCCCTGCGTACCGGACAACGCGTCGTCCGGGCCTACCTTCCGCTCCGCCGCCGCGACGGCTTCCCGGGCCCGCTGCGCCTGGACCTGGGGGTTGGCGAGGGCGAAACCCTCGGCCATGACACGGACATGTGCGGCGTACATGGCGGCGTAGGCACGGGCCTGTGCCACCCGGTCGGCACCGTGGGCACGCCGGCTCCGGATGAGTTCGACGTCGAAAACCACTACCGCAATGACGCCAGCCACGAGGGCAACGACGGCGGCACCGATGAGGATCGTCACATCGCGTTGATAGGCAGCGTAGAGAACTGCAGCCGCGGCTAGCAGCAGGGTTGGCGTGGCCACCCACCGGGCGAGGTGACGGATACGGTGATCGCCGCTACGTGCCATGCGGAGAGGCTACGGTTCGTGACCGTACTAACGCCAGACATCCCCATATTTCCGGAGAGTCTGGTACTTCTTGTACTCACGTCATCACACAGTGAAGCCGTAGGTGTACGCCCTGGTGTTCGCCCCGGCCGGCTCAGCGGACCTCGCCGCCTCGACCGGCGCTCGACTGGCCCTCGGCGTCGTCAGGACTCTTCGGAACCTTGCACGCGCGTTCGAGCAGCAGTCCACCCACCACGACGACGAGCGCCGCGACCGCGGTGATGATCCCCCGGACCACCCGCTCGCGTCCGTCCGGTGTGTCGAAGGCGGGTACGAAGTGGACCGCGACCCCCGTATAGATCCCCGCGACGAGCGCACCGACCAGCGCGCTCGCCTTCGCCAGTGCGAGCAACCGGACGGCTGTCAGACCGTCGACCCTGCGCTGCTTGCGATGCACCCGGTCGTACATGTACCACGCACCGGCCAGGAGCAGGGCCGCGAAGAACGCGAGGCCGCCCGCCGCCGACCACGGAGTCCTCGCAACGATCATGCCGGTCGCCTCGAGAACCGCGACGCCGCTCCAGCCCAGCGCTCCGCCGAGAAGGAGGAGCAGGACGAGCAGGCCGATACGTGTGCTGCGTACCGGCGTCATTCGATCTTGAGCTCGAGGCCGTCGACCCGGGTGATGGTCGTCGTGTCGATGACGCGCACGAGGTCACCGACCCGGCCCTGGCCAGGGATCTCGCCTTCGCGGTCGACGGCCGCCCACGGGACGAGGACGAAGGGCCGCTCATGCGCCCGCGGATGCGGAAGAACGAAGTCGTCCTCGTCGACCACCTTGTCGCCCACGACCAGCAGGTCGACGTCGAGTGTGCGCGGCGCACCGGGCTCGGTGCGTACTCGCCCGAACGCGTCCTCGATCGCCAGCGCCCGCTCCAGCAGGGTCCTGGCGTGCAGCGTGGAGTCGACCACGACGACCGCGTTGAGGAAGTACGGAGATCCTTCGGGGGCGCCGACCGGCGCCGTCTCGTAGACCGGTGAGACCTCGACGACTTCGACATCAGGGGTGTCCGCCAGGGCGTTGAGCGCACCCTGCAGGTTGGCCGCCCGGTCGCCCAGGTTGCTGCCCAGGGCGATGACGACGCGCCGGATGGGGCGCAGGCCTCCGGTCAAGGTATCGGCGTCGATGATCCAGGGGTTGGGCGTCTCTGTCACGTACGGCTCCGGTGAATGGTGACGGCGACGTCGTCGAGCTCTACGCCGACAGGCGCCTCTGGCTTGTGAATGGTGACCTCGACCTCCGCGACGAGCGGCTGGTCAAGGCACAGATCAGCGACACGCTGTGCCACCGTTTCGAGGAGATCCACAGGATCCCTCCCCACCGCGTCGGCCACATCTGTGGCGAGCCGGGAGTAGTCAACGGTTTCGGTCAGTTCGTCCGTCTTTGCCGCGGGCCGGGTGTCGACGCCGAGGACGACGTCGACGATGAAAAGCTGCCCCTGTGCCCGCTCCTCGGGATGGACCCCGTGGTGCCCGAATATCCGGAGCCCCCGAAGCGCTATCCGATCGACCACGACATCCCTCCTTCCCTCGCCGCGAACTCCAGGTGCCCGACAGTACCGGCGTGGATATGTCAGGCGAAAACCAGAGGTACCCGATTCTTCCATTCCGACCGAGACTTTCGGGTACGCCCAGTCTCGGGTCCGTCCCGTCCCTGGGCCACCCCGTCTTTGCCGAGCGGGCGCCGCCCGAGATCCGGTCAGGCGTATGTCAACGTGGCAAACCGCCCAGGACGAAGCCCAGACGGTCAACCGCGAGACACAACCGTTCCCGGTCGAACCGCTATTCCCCCCGGCCCGCGCCCCATCGAGCTGCCACCCGGACGGCGTCCAGGGTCGGCCGGACGGTGTGGACACGGACGCACCAGACGCCCGCCGCGGCCGCCAGTGCGGACACCGCCGCACTCGCGTCATCGCGGTCGCCCTCGGGTCGAGGCTCTCCGGTCACCGGGTCGGCGAGGAGGGCTCCGAGAAACCGTTTCCGGGACGCCCCGACCAACACAGGATGACCGAGGTGGACCAGGTCGTCGAGGGCGGCGAGGACAGCCCAGTTGTGGTCGGCGCTCTTGGCGTACCCGATGCCCGGGTCGATCGCCACGCGGTCCGCCGGGATCCCGGCCGCCAGCGCCGCGTACAGCCTGCCGCGGATCTCGGCCACTACGTCGGGAACGACGTCACGATAGCTCGCCCGAGTCTGCATCTGGTCGGAGTGCCCGCGCCAGTGCATGCAGATGTACGACGTCCCTGCCGTGGCGACGAACGGCAACATCGCCGGATCGGCGAGGCCACCGGACACGTCGTTGACGACGACGGCGCCGGCTTCGACGGCGGCCCGCGCGACACCGGCCCGCATCGTGTCGATCGACACGAGTGCCCCGTCGCTGGCGAGCGCTCGGACCACCGGCAGGACTCGGCGCAGTTCCTCCTCCTCCGTGGGGCGCGGCGCTCCCGGCCGGGTCGACTCGCCACCTACGTCGACGACATCGGCGCCCTCGGCGAGCAGTTCGTGGCCGTGGGCGATCGCGCGGTCGGGCTCCAGCCACCGGCCACCGTCGGAGAAAGAGTCAGGCGTGACGTTGAGCACACCCATGACCAGCGCCCTCCCGGGCTTCGGCAGACCCGCGAGATAGCGGACCGGTACACCGCCCACGCCCTCTCCTCTCCGCCTCTTCCGACCCCGCGTTGTCCCGCCCCTACGGACGTTCGGCGGGTCAGCTGGCTGACCGCGGCCAAGGTCGCGTGCCACACCTTGACGGGTGATGCCGGTTCCGCGACGTTCGGGGCCGGACGGCGTAGGCGGGTCTCCCGCCGCTCGACCCTTCCGGTTCTCGATCCCAGTCCTCGCTCAGGTGTCGTTCGATCAGGAGGTCGCTCATGCGTGCATCGACCAGTCGTGCCGACCGCGGGCGCCGCGCACTGGCAGTTCCCGGGCCGCTTCCAGCGATCGTAGGGCGCGGCTCGTCATCACCGCGTACCGGCGTACTTCTCGTTCTTGCCCTTCTTCTGCTGGCCGGACTGCTCGGTGCCGCCAACCCGGCCCAGGCGACCGCGGTGCAGCGCGAGAAGGCCGTCGTCGTCGACGAGGAACAGGTCGCACCCCGCCAGGTCGACCTCACGATCTCCTCGCCGGCCCTCGCGACGGAGGCGAAGGTCCGGCTCCTCACACCGGACGGCTGGGAGGACCGCCGGCCCGGTCAGGAGTGGCCGGTTCTCTATCTCCTGCACGGCTGCTGCGGCGACTACACGAGTTGGACCGGGGCAACCGACGTCGAGGAGTTCCCCGAGTTGCGTGACGTCCTCGTCGTCATGCCCGAGGCGGGCGTCACCGGCTGGTACAGCGACTGGTGGAACTACGGCGAGGGCGGCGCGCCAGCATGGGAGACCTTCCACCTGCGGGAGGTACGCAAGATCGTCGAAGGCGGCTACGGCGCCGGTGACCATCGCGTCGTCGCGGGCCTGTCGATGGGTGGCTTCGGCGCGCTGTCCTATGCGGCACGCAATCCCGGGTTCTTCCGTGCTGCCGCCTCGTACAGCGGCGTCGTCGACAACCGGCACACCCCCGGTGCAGCCGGGACGATCCTGGGTTTCGTCCGCCGATACAACCTGGATCCCCTTGCCCTGTGGGGCGATTCGGGTACGCAGGCTGACATCTGGGCCGCACACAACCCCGTCGACCTGGCCCACCGGCTGCGCAACATTCCCGTCTACCTGTCGTGCGGAAACGGCGAGAACGGACCGCTGGACCCGCCCGACGTCTCGGGCGGGATCGAGGTCCTGCTGGAACAGGAGAACCTGCTCCTGGCCGATCGGCTCGAGGAGGTCGGCGCACTACACGTGGTGACGCACTTCTACGGTCCAGGAACGCACGCGTGGGCGTACTGGGAACGCGAGCTCCGCTTGTCCCTACCGCTCCTGCTCGAAGCCCTGCGCTGACGCCGAGTGCGGTCAGGCGGCGCTGTGGGATGAGGAGGCCCTTCCTACGAACCTTCCCCATGAAGGGCCCCCTCACCCACGAGGAAGCGCTGGGCATGAGTTTGCGGCATTGACGCATCCCGCGGCTTTCGTTGCTGGTTCACCCCAAGTTCCCGCAATCAGGTGAGAAGAGCCGTAGCCTTGGCGTGGGGTCATCCGTTGACCACTGTGGGGATGGGACCACACAGCTCATCCAGGCCGCCGGCTCTACCCGACCGGTTGGACCGCCGGCCGCTGAAAGGAGCGTCATGAGCACCGCTGCCGTCGACATCGCCGATTCCCCCACGGTCGTTGTCGCGCCCGCTGAGCCCGTCACTCGCGTCGAAATCCTTGATGTCCTCGATGACGCCTTCGCCGTTGGCCCGGCGTCGCGTGGACAGCTGGTGAACGCCGCACGAGCACAGGGCGCTCGCGCAGAGCTTGTCGCACTGCTCGAGGAACTGCCCGACCGTCAGTACGTCCACCAGCGTCAGCTCTGGGTCCACATGCCGAACGTTCCGGTCGGCCTCTGAGCAGTCGGACAACCAGTTCGAGGGCTGCGCAGGTCGGGACCCGCACCACCCTCCAACGCAGCTGAGGCAGACGCCTCGGCGACGTTCTCGCGGCATCGGAGAACGTCGCCGATCCGTTTGCCGCGAAGCAGTGTCGGCGCTGCCCGGTCAGCCGGCAGACGGCGTCCACCGGCGGGTGAGCCTCAGCCGCCGATGATGAGGCTCATCGCCTCCGCCCGGGTCGCCGCATCGCGCAACTGTCCCCGCACGGCAGAGGTGACCGTCTTCGCCCCTGGCTTGCGTACTCCCCGCATGGTCATGCACAAGTGCTCACACTCGATCACGACGATCACGCCTCGAGGCCGAAGGATCCCCTCCAGCGCGTCGGCGATCTGGCTCGTCAACCGCTCCTGCACCTGTGGGCGCTTGGCAAACACGTCCACGAGCCGGGCGAGCTTCGAGAGCCCGGTGATCTGTCCCTGGGTATTGGGAATGTAGCCGACGTGCGCCGATCCGGTGAACGGCACCAAATGATGCTCACACACCGACCAGACCTCGATGTCCTTGACGAGCACCATCTCGTCGTGCCCGATGTCGAACGTCGTGGTGAGGACTCCCGCCGCGGTCATCCGCAGCCCGGCGAACATCTCCGCGTAGGTCCGGGCCACCCGGGCCGGTGTGTCCTTCAACCCGTCACGATCGGGATTCTCGCCGATGGCGAGCAACAGCTCACGGACCGCCCGCTCGGCGCGTTCGTGGTCGAACGGCGGTACGTCGGCCGGGCTCCCATCCGTCGCGTTCACCGCTGCCGTGCTCTCGTCCGGCACATCCGCACCTGGTGGGCTCACGCTGCCGCTGGGCTCACGCGGGTCCGGCTGCCGGGCCAGGCTCGCCCGGAGGTGCGCCCGTACGGCCCTCCTGGACGTCAGGCTCGCCATCCGGCGCCGGGCCGATCACGAGACCACCTTCCGGGCCCTGGCCGTTGGGCGACAGCGCCGCCTTCGGCGTCTCGACCGGTGGGATCTCCGACGGCCGCCGGGTCGGCGAGCCGGTCCAGGCCGGCCGGATCTCCCGGCGCCGCACCGGCTCGAAGACCGTGGCGAGCTCTGCCTTGTCGAGGGTCTCGTGCTCGAGGAGCTCCAGGACGAGGTTGTCGAGGACGTCACGGTTCTCGACCAGGACGTCGAAGGCCTCCTGGTGCGCCGCGTCGACCAGCCGGCGGACCTCCTCGTCGACGAGCGCGGCCACTTCCTCGGAGTAGTTGCGCTGGTGGCCCAGCTCGCGGCCGAGGAACGGCTCGGAGTTGCTGTCGCCGAACTTGATCGCGCCGAGGCGTTCGGTCATGCCGTACTGCGTGACCATCGCCCGGGCCAGTCCGGTCGCCTTCTCGATGTCGTTGGCCGCACCGGTTGTCGGGTCGTGGAAGACCAACTCCTCGGCGGCCCGGCCACCCATCATGTAGGCGAGCTTGTCGAGCATCTCCGAGCGCGTGGTGCTGTACTTGTCCTCGTCGGGCAGCGCCATCGTGTAACCGAGGGCCCGCCCGCGCGGCAGGATCGTGACCTTGTGCACCGGGTCGTTGCCGGGCAGGGCCGTGGCGACCAGGGCGTGTCCGCCTTCGTGGTAGGCGGTGATCTTCTTCTCCTTGTCGCTCATCAACCGGGTCCGCTTCTGCGGTCCGGCGATGACCCGGTCGATCGCCTCGTCGAGGGCGTCGTCGTCGACGAGCTTCTTGTTCTGCCGGGCGGTGAGCAGGGCCGCCTCGTTCAGGACGTTGGCGAGGTCGGCACCGGAGAATCCGGGAGTACGACGCGCCACGGCGAGCAGGTCGACGTTTGGCTCGACGGGCTTGCCACGGGCGTGGACCTGGAGAATCTTGTGGCGGCCGATGAGGTCGGGCGCCTCGACGCTGATCTGCCGGTCGAACCGGCCCGGGCGCAGCAGCGCCGGGTCGAGGATGTCGGGCCGGTTGGTGGCCGCGATGAGAATCACACCGCCGCGGACGTCGAAACCGTCCATCTCGACCAGCAGCTGGTTGAGGGTCTGCTCGCGCTCGTCGTGCCCGCCACCGAGCCCGGCGCCACGGTGCCGGCCCACGGCGTCGATCTCGTCGATGAAGACGATGGCCGGCGCGTTGGCCTTGGCCTGCTCGAAGAGGTCGCGGACCCGGGATGCGCCGACACCGACGAACATCTCCACGAAGTCGGAGCCGGAGATGGAGTAGAACGGCACGCCCGCCTCGCCGGCCACCGCACGGGCCAGGAGGGTCTTGCCGGTGCCGGGCGGGCCGTAGAGCAGGACGCCCTTGGGGATCTTGGCGCCGACCGCCTGGAACTTCGCGGGCTCCTGGAGGAACTCCTTGATCTCCCCGAGCTCCTCGATCGCCTCGTCACAGCCCGCGACGTCGGCAAACGTCGACTTCGGGGTGTCCTTGCTGATCAGCTTGGCCTTGGACTTGCCGAAGTTCATCACCCGGCTGCCGCCGCCCTGGAACTGGTTCATCAGGAAGAGGAACAGCAGGGCGATGAGGATGAACGGCAACAGGGTGGAGATGAGCGAGCCGAGCAGGCTGGGCCGGGAGATCTCGACGTCGTAGCCCTCGGGGAGCTTGTTCTGGTCGGCCTTCTGCTGCAGCAGCTTCTGCAGCTCGAGGTCCTGGCCGTTGACCCAGGCGGCCTTCATCTTCTCGCCGCCCTTGGTGGTCACCCTGATCTCCTGGTCGGTGCCGCCGACGATCACCGCCGACGTGACCTTGTCCGACCGGATCTGGTCGACCACCTTGTAGGTGTCGGTCTGTTGGAAACCGCCCGATCGGGTCACGAGGTCGCCGATGAACAGGATCACGATGATGAGCACAGCGATCCAGAAGATCGGCCCACGGAAGAAGCGCTTAAGGTCCATACTCCCGGGACTTGCGGCCCCGTCCCTCCTGCTCATCCACCCAGAAACGCCGAGTAGGCGCTGCGGTTCTCCAGAACGACGTCGGTCATTCGAGTGGTCACCGCATCACACTCGCCCCACGGCGTGGGGAGAGTACGACCGTACACCGGGCTTATTGCCGGTACGGCAGCGGCGTACTCGAAGTTCTCCTCCTCATCAGCGAAACGTTGCAGCCGAGGTCGGGTGTTCCCAGCGGCTTCGGACAGGCCGGCCGAGCACGCCCATTTGGGATACCTGGCGCCACCCGGATCGGGCCCGGGCGTGGCAAATGCGCTCGAGCCCATGATCATCGCGAGGGATGACCAGCATCGTCAAACGCTGGTGTAGACGTGCGGCGCGAGAGTACCGACACAACGCAGGTTGCGGTACTTCTCGTTGTGATCGAGGCCATATCCGACCACGAACTCGTCAGGTATGTCGAATCCGACGTACTTCACTGAAACCGACATCTTCACCGCCTCCGGCTTGCGCAGGAGGGTGCAGATCTCGACCGACGCCGGACCGCGGGAGCGGAGGTTCGTGACCAGCCACGACAGGGTGAGGCCGGTGTCGATGATGTCCTCGACGATCAGCACGTTGCGGCCGGTGATGTCGGTGTCGAGGTCCTTGAGAATGCGTACGACCCCCGAGGACTCGGTACCCGAGCCGTAGGAGGAGTAGGCCACCCAGTCCATCTCCACGTGGCGGCCGAGGGCGCGGGCGAAGTCGGCCATCACCATGACGGCACCCTTGAGTACGCCGACCAGGAGGAGGTCCTGTCCTGCGTAGTCTCGTTCGACCGCGGCGGCGAGTTCGCGAACTTTGGCCTGGATCTGGTCCTCGGGAAGCAGGACGGTCTTGAGGTCGTGGTCGATCTGGTCGGGATCCACGTGGGGTCTCCGGCGAGTGTCGAACGGACGGTGGAGGAGAAGTACTCGGCGAGGCACAGCTGTAGCTGTCTGTACCTGTGGGCGCCTCGAACCTCACTGCGATGGCCAGCGTGCCACAGCAGGTTCGGACTCGGACGGTCAGCCCTGTCCGTCGACTCGCGCTGGTTGGTGGGGCGATCAGGCGGAGCCGTAAATGACCACGCTGAGCAGGCCCTCGGTACGCGGACCATGCGTCGGCACCTGTCCTGGCACCACGAGCCTGCTCAGCGTGGTCATTCGCGGCGCGCAGGCTGCTCAGCGTGGTCATTCGCGGCGCGCAGGCTGCTCAGCGTGGTCATTCGCGGCGCGCAGGCTGCTCAGCGTGGTCATTCGCGGCGCGCAGGCTGCTCAGCGTGGTCATTCGCGACACCGAGCCTGCTCAGCGTGGTCATTTGCCACGAGGGTGGTGGGACGCGGCGGTGAAGCAGAGCAGGTCGGTACGACGGTGCGCCCGGACCCCACCCGGCAGGTCGACCCAGGCCTGGCCACGCCACTCGACGACCAGCGCGTCCACGGCGGCGACGTGGCTCGCGAACAGGTCCGTGCCCGGGCAGCCGGCGCGGAGTGCGGCCCGGTGGATGACCCGCCGCCGGACGGCCGCGGGCACCGCCACCAGCCGGTCGACGTGCAGGGCGAGGTTCGGCGCCGTGTCGTCCGTCACGCAGTCGGCGTACGCACGATCCGCCCACGCGTCGAGGGCGTCGGCATCGTCGCGGAGCAGGTCGGCGGTACGGGCGAGCGCGGAGGCGACGCCCGGGCCCAGCTCGCGTTCCAGCACCGGAAGGACCCGCTGCCGCACGCGCACCCGCGTGTACGTCGGATCCGTGTTGTGCGGGTCGTCCCAGATGGCGAGCCCTTCGGCGGTGCAGGCGGCACGGGTCGTCTCGCGGTCGAGGCCGAGAAGCGGACGGCGGTACGCACCACCTGCGAGGGCGCGGCCCGGCATCCCGGAGAGAGACCGGGCACCGGATCCGCGAGCCAACCCGAGAAGGACGGTCTCGGCCTGGTCGTCTCGAGTATGACCCAGCAGCACGGCGACGGCACCCAGCCGCGCGGCGGCCTCGTCGAGCGCGGAGTAGCGGGCGCGGCGGGCGGCGGCTTCCGGACCTCCGGATCCGTCGACGCGCACTCTCGCGATCTCGACCGGATCCAGCCCGAGGGAACGCAGGAGGTCCGCGACAGCGGCAGCGCGTTCGGCCGAGCCGTCCTGCAGGCCGTGGTCGACCGTCACCCCACCCACCCGCCACGCACCCCGACGCGCCTCGAACGCCGCGGCGGCCGCGAGCGCGGTCGAGTCGGCACCGCCCGAGCCGGCCACCAGGACGAGCACGCCGGCGTCGAGGTCGGCGAGCGACCGCCGGACGGCCAGGCGTACGGCCGCCACCGCCGGGTGGGGACCCATCACCGCCGACCGGGGACCTGGCTCGCCCAGACCCGTTCGGTCACCGCGCCGCGTCCCACGTCGCTGCCGTCCTAGTTTCTAGGACGTGCCGCGCATGCGGCTCACCCATGCGTCCGGGTCGGCGATCTCCGCCTTGCTGGGCAGATGGTCCGGCGATTCCCAGACCTTGTTGAAGCCTTCCTGCCCGGCCGAAGACACGACCGCGCGGACGAACGCGGCGCCGTCGCGGTACTGCCGAAGCTTGGCATCGAGACCCAGGACCCGCTTGAGGAACTGGTCGAGCCAGTTGCCGCCACCGCGCCGCTGCTGGAACCGCTCACGGATCGTCGCGACCGACGCGATGACCTCCGGGCCGACACCGTCCATCACGACGTCGGCATGGCCCTCGAGCAGCGACATCACCGCGGTGACCCGGTCGATGATCTCCCGCTGGGCAGGCGTCTGGACGAGGTCGATGAACGACACCTCGTCACCGCCACCGCGGGCGATCCGGCCGAGTTGTTCGACACCCTGGCGGAGCTGGGAGAACATCGCGCCCGGGTCGAGGTCGGTGTGCTCGAGGAACCCGCGGATCTCTCCTCGCAGGTGGTCGCGCAACCAGGGGACGGCGGTGAACTGCACCCGGTGCGTCTCCTCGTGCAGGCACACCCACAGACGGAAGTCGTGCGGGTCGACGCCGAGGTCGCGTTCGATGTGGACGACGTTGGGCGCGACCAGCAGCAGCCGTCCCGCCGGCGCCAGGCTGGGTACGAGATCGCCGCCGCTCGACGTCGCACCACCACCACGACCACCATTGCCACCGCCGTTGCCACCGCCGTCAGGAGTGGCGCCCGGTTGGCCCGGCGCCGCGGCACCGTCGTCGGAGCTGGTCCGCGGCGCGGGGACCGCGCCCACCGTGTCGTCGGACCAGAACGGGTCGAACTGCCCCAGGACCTTGCTGGAAAGGAACGCGAGCAGGGCGCCGGCCTCGACCCCTGTCACCCGGGAGCCGAACGCACCCATCATCCCGCCGGTGGCATCGCTCCGGCGTTCCCGGACCTTCTCGACCAGGGGTTCGAGGATCTGCCGAAACGCATCGACGTTCGCCTGGACCCAGCCCACCCGGTCGACCACGACGACTGGCGCCCGGGCACCGCTGGCGTGCAGGCCGGTGTAGGTGCGGACATGCCCCTCTGCCTTGCGGGCGAACTCGCGGAGATCCGCCACGACCTCACGGGCCTCGTCGAGGCTGACGTCGGGTCCGGGTCGCAGCAGGCGGTGAGCGGTGGTGAGGGCAACGTCCCAGTCGACCATCTCGCCGCCGTCGGATCCTGCACCGTTGCGGTCTCGGGTGTCTCCGGGCCCTGGGCTGTCGGGGTCCGGGGTCCACCCCGGTCCTGCACGGTTGCTCATGGCCTCCACCGTACGCGGTCGGGCAGCGCCGGCTCGGACTGATCCGGAAGTGCCCGACACACTCGCTAACGGCAGCCGCAGCTGGCGAGTGCGGACGCGGCCTGGTCGATCGAGGGGCGCGGATCGTTCTGTCGTGCCTGGTCCGACATGACGGCGAAAGCCAGTAGGGCACCGTCCTTCGTCGTCACGACGCCGGCGAGCGACGAGACCGCGCTCAACGTGCCGGTCTTGGCGCGGACGATCCCGACACCCGGCGCGGACGCGTCACCGGCGAACCGGTCGTCCAGGCTGCCGGTGTAGCCCGCCACCGGGAGACCGGTCACCACGGCTCGCAGGTCGGGGAACTCCGGCCGCGCGGCCGCCGCGAGTGTCTGGGTGAGGACGTCCGCGCTGATCCGGTTGTCCCGCGACAGGCCACTTCCGTCGTACAGCTTGATGCCGGAGAGGCCCTCCACGCCCAGCCGGCTGAGGACGGCCTTGATCGCCTCCCCCGCTCCGGCGAAGGTCGCCGGCCGCCTCTCGGCAACCGCCACGTGGCGGGCGAGAACCTCGGCGCCGTCGTTGTCGCTGACGAGCAGAACGTGTTCGACGATGTCGGCGAGCGGTGGCGAGGAGACGGCGGCGAGCTCGCGGGCCTTGGCGGGGGCTTTGGACCGGGCGAGTTCGCCGCGGACGGTGATGCCCGCCTTCCGCAGCATCTGGACGTACGCCTGGGCGGCTGTCATCGCCGGATCCGCGGCGCGGGGGCGGTGGGAGGGCCACGAGACCTTCGCCTCGTCGACCCAGAGCGCGGAGACCGGTCCGACCACACCGGTCGGGACGTACTGGCTCTCCCACGTCGGGCTCACCGGCTCGCGGAAGAGCGTGTCGTCGACGCGGACCGTCACCTGGGTGGTGCCGGACGCGCGCAACTGCCGGGCGGTGCGTACGGCCAGGTCCTCGATCGTCACGGGCACTCCCGTGCCGCGCGTCGCGTCCGTGGCGCGGGCCCGGGCGGTCGCGGTCGCGAGGAGCGGGTCGCCGCCGCCGACCAGCACGATCTCGCCTGGCACCGCTCCCGCCACCACCGTCGTCCTGAAGCGGTGCTCCGGACCGAGCACCGCAAGGACCGCCGCGCTCGTGAGGATCTTGGTCGTGGACGCCGGGATGTAGGCACCCGCGGGGTCCTTGCCGTAGAGCAACCGGCCGGTTCCGAGGTCACGCACGGCCACCGAGGCGTGCTGGCCGAGGTTGACCGGACCGATCGCCGCCGCGAGGGCACGCTCCAGACCGGCCCTGGTCGGCACTTCCGACCGGCCGGTAAGGGGAGCCAGCACCGGACCGGCGGGTGGCCGGGTCGGGGTGGGACTCGGTGTCGGCCTGCCGACCGGCGTCGACGTCGCCGGCGTCGCGGGCCCTTGGCCCGCGCCCGCCCAGCTGAACGTCACACCGCCGGTGTAGACCGCGCCGGCACCTGCCCCCACGGCCGTCAGGACGAGCAGCACCACCATCGTCAGTGCCCGCCGGCCGCGCGGTCGCTTCGGTTGTTCGGTCACGCTGGCTGACCCTTCCCCTGTTCTCACGTGCGTACGCCGGCCAGGAAACGCCGGCGGGCGCTCGTGACACCCCCGGAACGGTGAGGAGCCGGCGTGCCGGCGCCCTTCCGCACCACATACCCCGGTGGAGGGACCTTACGTGCCGGGCCCGACACCGCGTCACACGGGCGTACCCTCCGGGGTTCTTCCCTCCGCCGC
This sequence comes from Actinopolymorpha sp. B17G11, assembly GCF_040196095.1. Lineage (NCBI taxonomy): Bacteria > Bacillati > Actinomycetota > Actinomycetes > Propionibacteriales > Actinopolymorphaceae > Actinopolymorpha > Actinopolymorpha sp. B17G11. Next base: position 32,460 of record NZ_JBEFTW010000046.1, on the reverse strand, counting down.
CGGCACAGCCCGACCACACCGCGCGGTGTGGTCGGTGTACCCCGAGGAGGTGTGCGGTGAAAAGCTGGGTCCGGCATTGATCTCACACCGGTCAGGAGCTGTCGTGGACGTCGACGTGACGATCGAGATTCCCAAGGGCCAGCGGAACAAGTACGAGATGGACCACGCCACAGGGCGGATCCGGCTCGACCGCACGCTCTTCACCGCGACGCAGTATCCCGCCGACTACGGCTTCATCGAGCACACGCTCGGCCAGGACGGCGACCCGCTCGACGCCCTTGTCCTGCTGCAGGAGCCGACGTTTCCCGGCTGCCTGATCCTCTCCCGCCCCATCGGGATGTTCCGGATGCGGGACGAGAAGGGCCGCGACGACAAGGTGCTCTGCGTACCCGCGGGCGATCCGAGACTCGACCACCTGCGCGAGATCGACCAGGTGGCCGAGTTCGACCGGCTGGAGATCGAGCACTTCTTCACCGTCTACAAGGCGCTCGAGCCCGGGAAGTCGGTCGAGGGCGCCACCTGGGTCGGCCGGGCCGAGGCGGAAGCGGAGATCGTCGCCTCGCAGCAGCGTCTGCGCGATACCCCGCAATCCCACGCATGAGTACCGGAACGGCTACCAACGCCCTGCCGGGCAGAAGGAGAGGGTCACCGTGGCTCTGACAGTCGACGAACGCGAGCAGTTCCTGGCCGAGCCGCACATCGCTGCCCTGGCGGTCGTCTCCGGGCAGGATCGCGGCCCGCTGACGGTTCCGATGTGGTACCAGTACACCCCCGGCGGGGAGGCGTGGATTCTCACCGGGGTCGACTCCCGCAAGACCGCACTCCTCAAGGCGGCCGGGCGGTTCACGCTCATGGTGGACCGGGTGACCCCGACCATCCGGTACGTCTCCGCCGAGGGTCCGGTGACCCGGATCGTCCCCGGGACGACGGAACATCTGCAGGAGATGGCGGGACGATACGTGCCGGAGGACAAGCGCGCCGCCTACGTCGAGGTCGCCCTCGGCGAGCACGGCGAGCAGGTCGCCATCTTCATGCGGCCGGAGCGCTGGGTCTCCTCCGACCTGGGCAGCCTCTGAACGACGCGTCAGCGTTGGGTCCGCCGGGTGTCAGGTCGGGCGGACCAGTCGTACGAGGTCGCCGAGCTTCGCGTTCAGGCGTACACCCGCGTCACCGCAGTTGACCGCGAGCGCGAGCCGGCCGTCGGAGTCGAGGTAGACGACCAGCTCGCCCACCGCGACGTCGGCGAAGGTCCGCCCCACCTGGGCATGGTCCACCAGGTCACCGACCTGGACGTCAACCGTGCCTTGCGTACCCAGCGCGCCGACGGCGGCGAGCTCGGCCGGCCCACCGGCAAGCTGGACATTGCCGAACCGGTCGAGGTAGGTGACCTCCGCCGTCAGCGCGTCGCCGGCGAGCTCGCAGCGTGGCGCCGGCAGCCGGACCAACTCTGCCGGCGGCAGCGGTTCGCCGACCCGCCCGACCTCGCCGCCGCTCGCGAGATGGCCGGCAACCGGCGCGAAGACATCCCTTCCGTGGAAGGTCGGATCGACGTCGGGCAGCCAGAGCGCGACGTTGGTGAGGGCGTACGCCTGACGGACACCGCCGAGGATCTCGGCGGCCGGGATGAGCAGGCCGTTGTCGGGTCCGAGGAGCAGGCTCGGTCCGGCGAGCAGGGCGACTCCCCGGCGCGACGTACCCACTCCAGGATCGACGACACCGACGTAGATCGCCGGCGGAAGGTAGGGCGCCACCCGGGCGAGCACCGCGGCGCCGTGCCGCACGTTCTGCGGCGGGACATCGTGGCTCACGTCGAGCACCCGGGTATCGGGCGCCGAGCGGGCCAGAATTCCGTGGCACACGGCGACGAACCCGTCCCGGGTGCCGTAGTCGGTGAGGAACGCGATGAGCCTGCGCATGAGGCTCACAGTCTCCCAGGACGCTCAGCGGACCTGCGCGACGTGGGTGGGCGTCCCCATGTACCACAGGGACCTCCGCTCGACATCGCGTCCCGGTCGTGGAGCATGGACCATCCGGCCGCGCCCGAGGTACATCGCCACATGGTGGATGGTGTTCGAGTCCTCCGGATCGCTGGCCCAGAACACCAGATCGCCCCGGCGGAGCGCGGCCAGCCGGATCCGCTTCGACTGCCAGTACTGGCCGCGGGCGAAGTGCGGCATCGAGACACCCGCCGCCTCCCACGCCCGCATCGTCAGCCCGGAACAGTCCCAGCTGTCGGGTCCGTCGGCGCCGAAGACGTACGGCTCACCGAGCTGGGCGAGCGCGTACCCCACCGCACGCTCACGTTGCCGCGTGGTCGGACCGCCGCCACCGCCGCTACCGTCATCACCGTCGTCCGGCGGCAGGTCGCGCCGCCTTTCCTCCGCTCGCTTGCGCGCCTCTTCGGCACGCTGCCGGGCCCTGCGTTCGAGCGCGTGCTGACGCGCGGCCGCGAGTCGTACGGACACGCGTTCGAGCCTCGCGAGCCGGACCAGCAACGCGCGCTTCTGGGCGGTGAGGCTGTCGACCGACCGTGACTGTGACGCGACCGAGGCCGTCACCTGCCGCCGGGCAGTGTCCGCCGCGGCGGCGGCCCTGCGTCCGGTGTCGAGGGCGTCTCGTGCCTGGGCCTCGAAAACGGCCGACACCGACTGGCTGACGCGAAGCGCTTCGTACCGGCTCGCGACCGTGGCGGACACCATGGTCATGGTGATCGTCTGGTCCAGCAGGTCTTCCGGCCCGGCGGCATCGAGGTAGGTCGACATCGGGCCCAACCCCGGATCGAGTCGGTACGTCGCGGCCGCGATCTCGGCAACCGCCTGGCGGCGCCGTTCGGTCGTGCGCCTGGCCGCTGAGGCCTGTGCCGTCGTCACCCGTACCGCGTCCGCGGCCTGCGTCCGCCGATAGACGGCCGTGCTGTAGTGCTCCACCGCCTGCTGGGCGGCGACGTCGAGCCGGCGAAGGCGGTTGTCCGCGCGGGCGAGGCGTGCCTGGAGCTGGCCGAGCGACGACGCCGCGGCCCGTGCGCGCACCTGAGCGTCATGGACCAGTTGGGGGCTCGGGACCGTTTCCTGGCCCGCGCCAGATCCGGAGCCCGCGCCAGATCCGGGGCCCGTACCGGGTTCCGCGGCAGCTCCCGCTGGTAGGCCGATGACAAGGACGCCCGCCAGGGCGAGTGCGGCCACGCGCCCCATGCGTCGTGACGATGCCCGGTCCACGACGTCGCCTCCTTTCGTGCGTAGGACAAAAGGTCGGGCCAGGCTGGGACGAACACCACCTGACTGCGTCTTTTACGTACCTACGCCGCGCCGAACGCGAAACGCGTCCCGAACGGGGCATCGACGGTGGAACCGGGTGCCCAGGCTGAAGCACAGGCATGTCTTTTCCTCACCTGGGCGCGAAGACCGGCGGCATCCGGAAGGGCGCGGGACCGCTGCGGGTATGGCCCTTTCGTACCCGCGGGCCTGATCGTGCGTGGGTGGGACACCAGGGGTGGGACGGTGAGTGAAGAGATCCCCGCGCTGCGAAGGAGCCCGCGTGGGCTGAAGCGCGTCGGCGGGCTGTGGGGCGAGACCCTGGCGGAGTTCCTGGGTACGTTCGTCCTCATCCTCTTCGGCGACGGCGCGGTCGCGATGGCTGTCGCCGGCCTGCCCGGCTCGGGCCGCACGGGTGGACCGACGGTCATCTTCGAGGCCGCGGGTGACTGGCTGCTGATCGCGTTCGGATGGGCGTTCGCGGTGACGTTCGGGGTGTACGTCGCGGGAGGGGTCAGCGGGGCACACATCAACCCGGCCGTCACGCTGGGGTTCGCGGTGCGCCGGCAGTTCCCGTGGTCGAAGGTCGGTCCGTACGTCGTCGCCCAGGTGCTCGGCGCGTTCGCCGGAGCGGCGGTCGTCTACGCGGTGTACGAATCGGCGATCAACGCCTACAACACGGCTGCGCACACACCTCGGGGGTCCGGCGAAGCACTCAGTACGTTCTCGATCTTCGCGACGGTACCAGCGGGCTACTTCCACGGAAGCTGGGTCGGGCCGTTCGTCGACCAGGTAGTCGGCACTGCCCTCCTGCTCCTGCTCATCGTCGCCGTCATCGACCGGCGGAACATGGCGGTTCAGGCGAACATGGGGCCGTTCATCATCGGCCTGATCGTCGCCGCCATCGGCATCTCGTACGGCGCGAACGCGGGCTACGCCATCAACCCCGCCCGCGACTTCGGACCGCGCGTCTTCGCGTGGCTGGCGGGTTGGGGTGAGACCGCGTTACCTGGTACGGATCCGGGGGCGTTCAGCTGGTACTTCTGGATCCCGATCGTCGGGCCGCTCGTGGGCGGTGTGATCGGGGTACTCGTCTACGACTTCTTCATCGGCGACGTGTTGGCCGCCCGGCGTACCGGTCCGCCCGCGGGTCGGGCCCGACCACCGGATGACAGCTGATCACCGTGCTGGGTGGAGCCCGTCCGAGCTCCTGTGCTCAACCGTCGATGTACCACTGCTCCATGCTGATGTTGACGACGATTCCGAACACTTCTTCCTTGACACCTTCCGGCACATTCTTGACGCGCTTGGTCCAGAACGTCGGATAGTAGGAGCGCTCGACCGGGTTGAACGTCCAGACATTGTCGCGATGGCTCTCGAGGATGCCCTCCAGGGCGGCCTTGCCCTCTGGCGAGCCGATCGTTGCGGACATGAACTGTCCGTGCAGCTCGAAAAGTTCCTTGACCTCGGGAATGGGCTCCTCGCCGTCCTCGCCCTGGGTGCTGTTCCACAAGGCCCAGAGCGGACCCCAGTAGGTTCCCGGAAGATAGTCGTCCCACCCGGCACTCGACCACATGTCATGGGCAGCCCAGAGGCCAGTCGCCTTGATCTGGTTCGCCTCCTGGCGCTCGCCGGCAACTGTCGCATCGAGCTTGCGCACCGTGGTGAAGACGCCGATCTTCTTCCAGTGTTCAGCGATGAGCTCGCTCATCGGGATGTGGTCCTCGGAAGCGTCCTGGACTTCGAACGGAATGCGGAAGCGTGTCCCGTCGGGGCCCAGCCGAAATCCGTCGCCGTCCTTCTCGGCGAGCCCCATGTCATCCAGCAGCCGGTTCGCCTCCGCCACGTCGTACTTTCCGTTGCTCGTCTGCGTGGGAATGCTGGCGAACTCACCGAGGTAGAAGTTCTCGATGATCTCCTCACGGTTGATGGCCAGGTCCAGCGCCTGCCGGAACCGCAGGTCACGTACGACCTTGCGCCACACCTTGTCGGGATGGGTCAGGTTGAGCGCGAAGCTGATCGGGAGCCGGTGCATCCGCGCCACATGCATGGTGACCTCGCCCTTGTCCGCCTTCTCCGCGATCAGCGAGATCTGCCGCAGCGACGCCCGCTCACCCAGGTAGTCGAACTCGCCGAACAACGCCCGCGAGGTCAGCGTCTCCTTGTCCTGCACCAGCTGCGAACGAAGCTCGTCGATGTAGGGCAGCTGACTCCCCGCCGAGTCGAGCTTGAAGTAGTACGGATTACGTTCGAAGCCGAACACCCCGTCGCTGGCCTTCGACATCACCCACGCCGTCAACGTCGGATGCCCCATGAACTGCTCGTTCGACACATCCAGCCAGGCGCCCATCTGCTTGGCGGTGAACAGGTTGAACCACTGGTCGGCGGGAATCGACTCCTCCTTCAGCATCTCCCGCAACTTCGCCTTGTCCGCGTACTTCTCGTGGAACTGCTCCAGGTAGTGCCTCGGCTTGATGATGTCGCCGTAACTGCGCCACTGGGCGATCCCGACCTGCGCGGGAAAAGTGCCGTACTCCGCGTCGAAGGTCAGGCTGAACGTGAAGTCGTCGATCACCTCCAACTTCGCCGGCGCATTGCTCGTACGACGGGCCGCCTGCAGATAGTCCGGGAAGATCGGCGTGATCTCCTTGTTATAAAGGACATCCTCGAACGCGAACCGCACATCCTCGGTGGTCACCGGCTCACCGTCGGACCACTTCAACCCGTCCCGCATGTGGAACGTGAACACGGTGTTGTCGTTGTTCGCCTCGTAACCGGCGACGACGTTGCCCACGAGCGTCTCGCCCTGTGCATAACCAAATCCGTTGGGTGCCCAGAGCATGGGCTCGATGTTGCCGAGGAAGACGTGCGGGTCGAAGTTCGGCAACTCCTGGGGAAGCTGGAGCGTCCCGCCGTACTTGCCCTGCGCCAGCTTGACGAACTTCTCGTCCACCAGCACGCCCGGCCGGACGACGAACGGCTCCTTCGGCAGCCGCTCCGCAAGCGGCGGCAGGTCACCGGACTTCACCCGAGCCGCGAGAACAGGCGATTCCTTGTACTGACCCGGCTTGGGGATGCCTCCTGCACCACCGCCGCCGTTCGAACCCGTGCCGTCCTGCCCGGAGCAGCCCCCCACCACGACACCGGCCGCGACAACGCCGAGAAACCTTCTGCGCGAAAGATCATGCATCGTCAAGACTCCTCCTCGGGGTCTCATGCGGCCCCATACTTCGTCCGAATCCCCGGCCGGGCTCAGCTGCGTGGGCGGGGGAACGTTTCGCCGTCGAGCGGGTCGCCCGGCCGAAGGCCCAGCGGATCGGTGACGACGTGCGGTGCGCCGGTGTACGTCGTCGCCGCGTCCATGTAGATGGACACATGCGCGAGCCTCGCCTGATCGGTGCGGTTGGGCAGCGCCATGTGCCCGGTGTAGCTGGAGTGGAACGTGCAGTCCCCGGCCCGCAACGGGACCGTCACCCTGGGAGACCAGCGCAGCGAGGGGTCGACCGTGAACAGGTCCTCCTCGTCGCGCAGGTTCTGCGGCCGGAACCCGGTCAGCCGTTGAGTTCCGGGCAGGAACGTCATGCAACCGCGTTCGGGTGGTACGTCGACCAGAGCGATCCACGCCGACACCGAGAGCCGGTCACCGGCGTGCGGCCAGTACGGCCGGTCCTGGTGGAACTCCGTCGCCACGTCGTTGTGCGGTTCCTTCACCAGCATGTGGTCGTGCCAGATGCGTACGGATGTCCCGATGAGCTGCTCGGCGACGCCCGCCACGCGGGGATGCAGCGTCAGCTCACGGATCGTGGGATCGCGTTGCCAGACGTTGACCAGCTGGGTGAAGACCCCACCTCCGGCATTGCTCTCCGAACGATGGGCTTCGAGGTACGCCTCGGCCGCGGCGCGGAACCTGTCGACCTCCGCGGGTGCGAGTACTCCACGGACTCGGACGAAACCATCCTGGCGATACGACTCGACCAACGCCGTGGGAATGGCGCCGGTGGCCGGGTCGACGTCGCCGCGTCGTACGTCCGTCTCGTCGGTGGTCATGTGAGCCTCCCAGGACCGGGTGTCGGTGCCTGCCCCCAGGCTGGCCCTCTCCCCGGTGACGCGGCTAGGCCGATCCCGACCAGCACTCGGACGATCCTGACCTCGCCGACCGGAGCCGGTCGTCCCGTCGGCATCCGAAAGCGGCGTACGATCCCTCGATGGCGTCGGCAGCCAGCGGACCCGCACCGGTCTACCGCGAGCACGACCTGTTCCGTGCCGCAGCCCTGCCGGTGCTCGCCGGCATCTACGACCTCGAGGGCGGCACCGAGATCCACGGGCACGACTTCTGCGAGATCGCCGTCGTGGGCGGAGGGACCGGCCGGCACGTGTGTGCGCAGGGAGAGGAGGAGGTACGCCGGGGAGCCGTGTTCGTCCTGCGCCCGGGCGCCTGGCACGGCTTCGTCGCCTGCGATCACCTCGTCGTCGCCAACACCTGCGTCTCCATGTCCGCGCTCCGGACGGATCTTGGCTTCCTGCGTGACGATCCGGGCGTCCGGGACCTGTTGTGGACCGGACCGCTGGCCACCGGGAGCCACGGCGTTCTGCGGAGGAGGATCAGTGCCACCGACGCCGACGACACGATCGCCGAGATCGACCTCCTGCGGCAGCGGCTGGCCGCGCCTCCCACGTCCCCACCAGCGCACCGGATCGTGCTGCTCGGACAGTTGCTCGGCGTGCTCGGCCGGATCGCGGGCGGTGTAGCGGGCATGGACGCCGGTGCGGACGGCGACCCGTCGGCGCGGGCCGCCGGTACGGTCCACCCCGCGGTCGCCGCCGCATGCGCGCACCTCGACACCGAGCCCGAGCATCCCTGGCAGGTGGCGGATCTGGCCCGGCTGGTGAGCCTGGATCCGACATATCTCACGAGGCTTTTCCGGCGACATGTCGGGCTGTCACCGATCGCGTACCTCTCGCGGCTGCGGGCGGAGAATGCGGCAGGAATGCTGGCCCGGACAACGCTGCCGGTGGCCCGGGTGGGTGCCCTCGTGGGTTGGCCGGATCCGACGTACTTCGCCCGCCGGTTCCGGTCCCTCGTCGGGCTCACCCCGACCGCGTATCGCCGCCACCTTTCCCTCTCGACCGACACCCACGAGGCTCCGCGCGTCGTCGGAGGTTTTCCCGGCGCGAAGCGATCCCACAGCTCGGAGTAACGTGCCGGCTCGTGACAGACACCTCATCGACCATCCGGCGGGTCACGGGCGAGGACCTGCTCGCCACCGCGTACCCCCTGCAGGACTACGCCTTCGGCGCCACCCCGGTGGCCGCCGCGCCCCAGGCCGACGGCTGGCGGCGGTCTCTGGCCTACCGCGAGGACAACGTGACGCTGGTGTCGTTCACCGGCGCCGAGGCCTCCGCCACCGCGGTGGGGATCCCGATGCGCCAGCACGTCCGCGGCCGGACGCTCCCCATGCTCGGTGTGAGTGGTGTGGCGACGCATCCCGCGGCCCGGCGGCAGGGGCATGTCGCCCGCCTGCTCACCAGGCTGCACGGCGAGATGCGCGACAGCGGACACGTGGTCAGCACCCTCTATCCGTACCGGATGTCGTTCTACGAACGCGCGGGCTACGTCGGCTTCCCCAAGCCGCGCAGCATCCGGCTCTTCCCTGACGGACTCCACCGGATCCGCCACGCGGAGGTGCCGGGGGGCGAGCTGAGTCTGCACCGGATCGGTGCCGCGTTCGACGACTACCACCGCTTCATCGAACAACTGCTCGGCGAGCGCCACGGCTTCTCGGTGCCCCCTCGCCGTAGCGTCACCGAGCTTCGCGACTCGGACAGCCACTGGGTGATCCTCGCCCGCCAGGACGACGAGGTGGTCGGCGCGCTCCTCTACCGTACGAACGGATTCGGCCACGAGTTGCAGGGTTCCCGGTTCCTCAGCCGCGGTCTGGCCGGTCGGGTGTTGCTGCTGCAGTGGTTGGGGCTGCACGCCGAGCAGTACTCCGCTTTCACCTTCGAACTGCCGCCGGACGGCCGGCCGGACCTGTGGTACACCGACATCCGCTACACCGACGAGACCAAGATCGCCAGCCCGCTCCACAGTGCACCGATGGGCCGGGTGCTGTCCGTCGAAGGGCTCGCCGGGATCTCGGTCGGCTCCTCACGCGTGCGGGTCGAGGTCGTCGACGATCCGTTCGTCGCGGGGACGTGGCTGCTCGACGGTACGACAAGCGAGTTGGAGGTCAGCTCCGAGCCGACCCGATCCGGCGGCGCAGGCTCGGGTTCCGGCGCGGGCTCGGGGCCACCCACCGCGACGCTGACGTCCCACGGCCTGGCCGCGCTCGTCTACGGCGTACTCGATCCGGCGGAGGTCGCGCTGCAGGGCTACGGAAAGATCGACACCGAAGCGGCCCAGGCCCTGCGCACGCTGTTTCCCCCAGCGACGCCGTACCTCTTCGCGAGCTTCTGACCGGCGACAGCGCCCGACGGCCCACGGCGCCAGTCAGGTGATGGTCGCAGGTCGTCCGAGTCCGGCGGAACGTCCACGATTCCCAGACGCCGGCCCGGTTGATGGACGACGATCGACGTATGAAGGGCGACCGGGTCGAGATCGTGATCGATGCCGGTGGCGAGACGCGGACCTACGAGGTGATCGCCACCCGGATGGGCCGGCGCGTCGAGATCACGACCGGCCGGGGAATTATCGAGGTGAGCGAGGTGACGAGAGGCGGCACCCCCGTCCGCACCGCGCGATTCATGGCCAGCCGGGTGCTCGCCCTGGTCGAACATCCCGCCTCCCGTGTACGCCTCACCGACGACGAGGTGCCCACCCAGCGCCAGCCACCGCGAGACGGACCGCCGTTCCGATGATCGTGATCGTGTCCGTGATCAGGCCCCCCACCGCGCGACCATGAGCGTGCCCGACGCATGAGCCTGACCGCCGCGCGACTCGCGGGGAGGCTCCACCATGGCCGCCGTGTGATCAACGATCCGCGGGAATACCCTTATGTCCCTCATGTCTGCCTTGTCGCGCCCTGACGTCCGGTCCTGCTGATGCAGGCGTTCGATCGACGTCTGCTGCGCTACGCCCGCGCCACGCGTGGCTACCTCACCTCCATGGTGGCGATCGGGATCACCCAGGCGAGCCTCATCCTTGCGCAGGCGTACGTGCTCGCGACCGTCCTCGTGCTGGCGTTCGAACAGCAGCGGGACCTCACGGCACTCGCCGTACCCCTCGTGATTCTCCTTCTCACGATCTGCGCCCGCGCGTTGCTGGCGTGGGCGGCTGAGGTAGCCGCGCACCGGACCTCGACCGCTGTCAAGCAGGAGCTGCGCCAACACCTGTTACACCATGTCGTACGCCTCGGGCCGCGCTGGCTGGCAGGCGAGCGGAGCGGTGAGCTGGCGAGTCTTACGACGCGCGGGATCGACGCGCTGGACTCGTACTTCTCGCGCTACCTTCCGCAGCTCGTTCTGGCCGGGCTGATACCCGTCGCGGTGATCGCCATGCTGGCCGGTACGGATCGGGCGAGTGCGCTCGTCGTGATCGTGACCGTGCCGCTGATCCCGGCGTTCATGGTGCTGGTCGGCGTCGCCACCCGCCGCCGGGTGAATCGGCAGTGGGACGCCCTGCAGGCACTTGCGCACCATTTCCTCGACATCCTGTCCGGGTTGGGCACGCTCAAGGCCTTCGGCAGGTCCAGGGCGCAGTCGACGATCATCGCCCGTCTCGCCGACCAGCAGCGCCGGGCGAGCCTCTCGACCATGAGGGTGGCGTTCCTGACGTCGCTGGCACTGGAGCTCACCGCCGCGTTGTCGTTCGTCGTCGTGGCGGTCGCGATCGCCGTGCGGGTCGCCGGGGGCGAGCTCGACCTGCGGACGGCACTCTTCGTCCTGCTGCTGGTGCCGGAGGCGTACTGGCCGCTGCGACAAGGCGCCGCGCACTATCACGCCAGCGCCGAAGGTCTCAGCGCCGCTGCGGACATGTTCAGCGTCCTGGAACAACCGGTCCCGGGGCCGAGCCTCACCGCCGATCGACCGCGCGCCGGCCACTACCACCAGCCGGTACCCGATCCGCGTACCGCAGCGATCCGGCTCGACGACGTCACCGTCCTCGGCAGCGATCGGGCGCACCCACCGCTCGAGGACCTGTCGGTGGAGCTGGCGCCAGGCCAGGTCACCGGTCTCGTGGCGCCAAGTGGGGCGGGCAAGTCGACCGTGCTCGCTTTGCTGCTCGGCTTCGTTCGTCCCGACCATGGCCGGGTCCTTGTCGACGACATCGATCTCGCGACGCTCGACGCCGACGCCTGGCGAAGCCGGATCGGGTGGCTCCCGCAGGATCCGGTGCTGTTCGCCGGTACGGTCGCCGACAACATCGCCCTCCGCGACCCGCACGCCGACGCCGACGCCATCGCCCGGGCGGCCAGGTCGGCCGCGGTCGACGTCTCGATGACGCTGGAGATCGGTGAACGCGGGCTCGGCCTGTCCGCCGGTCAGCGCCGCCGGGTCGCGCTGGCCCGCGCGTTGTTGCGCGACGCACCCCTGCTGCTGCTCGACGAGCCGACCGAAGGTGTCGATCCCGAGACCGAGACCGCGTTGCTCCAGGCTCTTCCCGCGGTCCTCACCGGACGTACGGTCATCCTCGTCACCCACCGGCCCGGCCTGCTGCGGTTGTGCCATCACGTCGTACGCCTTGATCGGCTGGGAGTGCCCGCATGACCCACTGGCGCGACGACACTGCGGGGGACGACACTGCGGGCGTTGACGCTGCGGGCGACGGCGTTGCGGACTTTGACGCCCCTGACCTCGATGCTGACGCCGCCGACGACCGCGGGTCAGCCGGCCGCCGCGCAAGCTCCGACCGCCGGGCGACGGGTCGGCGGCCGAGCTCCGTCCGCTGGCTGGTCCGCGCCGCTCGACCGGAACTGCTGCGCCTGTGCTGTGCGGCGGTCCTGGGCTCGGCCGCGTTGGGCTGCGCGATCGGGCTCGCGGCGACGTCGGCCTATCTGGTGTCCCGGGCAGCGCAGCAGCCGCCGATCGTGACCCTCACGGTGGCCATCGTCTGCGTACGCGCGTTCGGCCTCAGCCGTGGCGTACTCCGCTACGTCGAACGTCTGATCAGCCACGACGCCGCGTTCCGGGTGATGGCCCGCACGCGGGTCCGGGTGTACGACGACCTGGAGCTGGCCGCACCGGCTGGCCTTGGCCGGCTGCACAGCGGGGACGCACTCGGGCGGCTCGTCCACGACGTCGATGCCGTCCAGGACCTGCTGGTTCGCGGCCTGCTGCCGATCGGCGTGGCCGTGATCAGCGGTACGGCAGCCACGGTCGGGCTCGGTTACTTCCTTCCCGCCGGCGGTGCGGTCCTTGCTGCCGGCCTCCTCTTCGCCGGTGTCGTCACGCCACTGGTGGCGCTCAGGGCCGCGAAGGTCGCTGATCGGCGGGTGGCGCCGGCGCGGGGAACGCTCACCAGTTCGGTCGTCGAACTCCTCAGCGGGCTGGCCGACCTGACCGCCCACAGTGCCGCTCATCGCTGGCTCGAACGCCTCGACGCCGAAGACAGCGAGCTCACCCTGCGGGCGAAGCGGACGGCGGCGTCGGCCAGCGCGGCTGCCGCCATGACGACGGCAGCCGCCGGCCTGACGGTGCTCGGCGAGCTGGTGGTGGGCATCCCCGCGGTCCGGTCCGGCGAGGTGTCCGGCGTCCTCCTTCCCGTGCTGGCGCTGACCGCGCTCGCGGCGTTCGAGGTGGCAACTCCGTTGCCGATGGCGTTCCACCAGCTCGCCCGCGGACTACGGGCGGTCGACCGGCTCCGCGCCCTCGCCGACCTGCCGAGGCCATCGACGGATGACGGCCACCTGCCGGCGCCCGTCGGATCGTTGACGCTCGAGATCCGTGACCTGGCAGTGCGGTGGCCGGGGGCGGCAGCGCCCACGCTGTACGAGATCGACCTGACGCTCGAACCAGGCAAACGGGTGGCGATCGTCGGCGAGAGCGGCGCCGGTAAGAGCACGCTCGTCACGGCGATCCTGGGGTTCCTGCCACCAGAGACGGGGAGCATCCAGGTCGTCGGTGCCGGTGGCGAAAGCGTCGATCTGGCGGCGCTTGACGACGGAGCACGTCGAAACGCGATCGCCGCGTGCGCGCAGGATGCGCATCTGTTCGACGCGACGATCCGCAACAACCTGCTGCTCGGCCGTCCTGACGCGACCGAGGAGCAGCTGTCGGAGGCGTTGGAGCGGGCCCGGATGTGGCGGTGGGTCGGTCGGCTTCCCCTGGGCCTCGACACCCCGGTGGGTGAACGGGGCGTACGACTCTCCGGCGGCGAACGCCAGCGCCTCGCCCTCGCGCGGACGCTCCTCGCCGATCCGGCCATCCTGTTGCTGGACGAGCCCACCGCACACGTCGACGACGCCACGGCGTCCGCGCTGATGCGGGATCTGCTGGTGGCCACGCAGGGACGGACGACTCTGCTGGTCACGCACCGGCTGGCCGGGCTCAGCGTGGTGGACGAGATCATCGTGTTGGCGGGCGGACGGGTGGTCCAGCGAGGAGCCCCGACCGATCTGATCCATGCCAGCGGGCCCTACCGGCGCATGTGGCTGCGCTCGGCCGCCAAGGACGCGCCCAACGAACACGCGGCGACGATGCAGATCTCGCTTCCTCCGCGCATCCGGTCCTGACCTCTCATCCGAGTCATCCGAGCCGAGCCGTGATACCGGGCCCCGGCCCCACGCCAGGGCTACCGGGTGGCTGCGGAATGATCGGACAGACATGAATATCCCCACGATGCACGGTGGGTTCACCGTGCATCGTGGGGAATCTACGCGTGTTGCTGGCGGGTCCGGGCCGTTCGATCGCGGGGTTCGGTTCGCTCCGCGTCGGATCGATGTCCGTACGCACTCACCAGCGTCAGCTGGTGAGGTACATCTCGAAGGCTTCCCTCGCCAGCTGCGACACGGTCTTGCCGTCTCTGGCCGCGCGCTCCTCCGCCTGCGCGCGCAACGACGGCGGCGCCCGGAACGTTACCTGCGGCGACCTGCCCTGTCCCCCCAAGGACGGACGTCCCCGTCCGGCCTTCACGACGTTCGCTTGCCCGTCGGCATCGGCGCGCTGGCCCGGGATGCAGGCGGCCGAACCGTCCGCGGCGGCACCCTGCGGCGCGGATTCGACGTCAGGCGACACATCGAGCGTGTAGTTCTGCTCCATCGGTTGCTACTCCTCTTCCCTCTTCGAAAGGCCCCAGGAATTGCCAGCATCTCGTTCTGGTGTGCTCCTACCGTTGTATTGCTCCAATTCGAGTCGCGTAATCTCCGGGTGATGAACTTCGAATGCGGGGCTATCTGACCGGATGCGCGGCATCGACGTGAAGTTGTGCCGTGGCGGCGGACATGACGTCGCCCACTCGAGCGAGCGCCCCCAGCCCCATGGGTCGTCGACTCCCACCAGCGGGTTCCGCCGGGAGAGGACGACGTTGAGCAGGAAGGGCAGAGTCGACATGCCGAGCAGGAACGCACCCACCGACGAGATGATGTTGAGCGTCGTGAAACCGTCCCCCGGCAGGTAGTCGACGTACCTTCTCGGCATTCCCTCCGCGCCCAGCCAGTGCTGGACCAGGAATGTCGTATGAAAGCCAACGAACAATGTCCAGAAATGCACCTTGCCGAGCGTTTCGTCGAGCATCCGGCCGGTCATCTTGGGCCACCAGAAGTAGAAGCCCGCGAACATAGCGAACACGACAGTGCCAAACACGACATAGTGGAAGTGACCGACCACGAAGTAGGTGTCGGTGACGGTGAAGTCCATCGGCGGCGACGCCAGGATCACTCCGGTCATCCCGCCGAACAGGAACGTCACCAGGAAGCCGACCGACCAGAGCATGGGGGTCTCGAAGGTCATCGACCCACGCCACATCGTGCCGATCCAGTTGAAGAACTTGATTCCGGTCGGAACGGCGATGAGGAAGCTCAACAGCGAGAAGAACGGCAGGTAGACGCTGCCCGTGGCGAACATGTGATGTGCCCACACGGTCATCGACAGCAACGCGATGGCGATCGTCGCCGCGACCATGCCGGAGTACCCGAAGAGGGGTTTGCGACTGAACACCGGAATCACTTCGGTCACGATGCCGAAGAACGGCAACGCGATGATGTAGACCTCGGGATGGCCGAAGAACCAGAACAGGTGCTGCCACAGGATCGGCCCGCCGGTCGCGGCATCGAAGACGTGGGCGCCGAGTCGCCGGTCAGCCTCGAGTTCGAGCAGCGCTCCAGCGAGGATCGGGAACGCCATGATGACCATCACGCTGGTGATCAACGTGTTCCAGGTGAAGATCGGCATTCGGAACATCGTCATGCCGGGCGCACGCAGGCACATGATCGTCGTGATGAAGTTGACGCCACCAAGGATCGTGCCGAGCCCGGCGAGATAGAGACCCATCACCCACAGGTCCGCGCCGATGGTCGGCGAATGGACGACACTGTTGAGGGTGGCGTAGCCGGTCCACCCGAAACTCGCTGCGCCGTTCGGGGTGATGAATCCTGCCAGGACGATCAGCCCACCGAACAGGAACATCCAGTAGCTGAGCATGTTCAGTCGCGGGAACGCCACATCGGGTGCGCCGATCTGCAGCGGCATGATGACGTTGGCGAACCCGACGAACAGCGGTGTGGCGAACAGCAACAGCATGATCGTGCCGTGCATGGTGAAGAGCTGGTTGTAGATCTCCGGGCCCTTGACCGTGCCGAGAACCTGCATACCGGGCACCGCGAGCTCCGCCCGCATCAACATCGCCATCAGGCCGGCGACGAGAAAGAACGAGAACGACGTCGCGAGATAGAGCTTTCCGATGACCTTGTGGTCGGTGGAGGTGATCCAGCTGACGACGATCGCGCCCAACGAACGCCCCGAAGGCGTTACTGGCGCCTCGTGCGCTGGCGATCGAACTGTCGCCACCGAAGATCCCCCGCCCTTCGATTACGGGGGAATGCTTGCCCGCAGGGCAAAAAACCAAACGCGGGTGAAGTAACGATTTCCAGTGTGCCCCGAGAAGCCGGCCGCGAAGGTGACCGAGCGGGTTCAGTCCCCCTGGCGTAGGCACAGCCCGGCGCGGGCACGCGGTCGGGGGTATCGGGTTCGCATCCCGGGCCGAAGCATGCCAGGCTGTACGTATGGCCGGCCAAGATCAGAAGCGTGGCAGCGCCTCCAAGGCAGCTGCGCAGGCGCCCAAGGACTCCGCAACCCCGGAGCCAGTCGCCGAGTCCGATCCCGACTCCGCGGCGGAGGCTTCGGCTGCTGGCGCGGGCGACGCGGGGTCCGCGGACGCGGGGTCCGCGGACCCGAGCGACGACGTACGCCGCAAGTTCCGCGAGAGCCTGCAGCGCAAGCAGAAGCAGCAGGGCGAACACCGCTCCGCCGACGGCAGTGGCAAGGGCGGCTCGAAGGTGCACGACGGTTTCGGTCCGACGACCGGGCGCCGCTCGTTCCGCCGCAAGAGCGGCAGCTGAGCCAGACGGTACATGTACCATTTGGTACATGGGTCGTCATGAGATCGACGTTCGCGCGCACTCCACCGCCCCGCCCGCCGTGGTCTACGCACTCCTCACCGACGGTGCGAGTTGGCCACACTGGTCGCCCATGGTGACGTTCGGACTGGAACAGCCCGGCGACGGCGGCGGCGAGGAGGTGGGCGCCATCCGGGTCTTCCGCAGCAGGTGGGCAGTTTCGCGGGAACGAGTCGTGGAACTACGGCCGGATCGCCGGCTCTCCTACACCCTGCTGAGCGGGATACCGGTCCGCGACTACCGCGCGGATGTCGATCTCGAACAGAGCGACGACGGTACGACCATTCGTTGGCATTCGACTTTCGATGCCAAGGTGCCGGGAACCGGCTGGTTCTATCGCCGGATCCTCGGCGGCTTTGTCAGGGCATGCGCCCAGGGCCTGGCCGATCACGCCGGCGCCCTGCACAAATCAGCATCGGCGTAGATCGGTTCGCGAGATCACCAACGCGGTCCGGCCTGGACCAGTACGCACGAGAAATCGGGAAGATTGGCGGGACCTGCGACGGGGAAACAGCCTCTACGCGGGGGTGTGGAGCTACCCATCGCTGCGCACCTCCGCGCAGCCCCTTCTTTCGTTCACGACGTTGTCAATCCGTCGTTGACAGCCCGTACTCGTACCCCATCGAAAACGGGCCAGATCGCGCACCCCCGCAGGCACTCGTGTCCGCGCGACGGAGAAGCTAACGATTCAGCTCTCATGCCGGAATGGCCCAGCGAGTTCTCCTATGGGTTCGTTACGATCCGTTGCTGGGTATTTCACCCGCATGTCATTGTTGTCGGCTTGCGCCGGCGGGGGGATCGTGAGGACATCCGGCCAGCTTCAGACCGCGCGGACGGCGGACGCCGCCACGGCAGTCCGGCTCGGCGTGGTCATTCTCACGCTCGGCGACCGGCCCGCCGAACTCGCTGCCCTGTTGCGTTCTGTCGCAGCTCAGGCCGGACCACCGATGCGGATCGTCGTCATCGGCAATGGCACTGTCCTCCCCGCCCTTCCCCCCGGCGTCGAGGGCATCGACCTACCGCGAAACCTGGGCGTGTCGGGTGGGCGCAACGCCGCGCTGTCGGCGCTGCGGTCCCGTGGCGGTGTCGACGTCGTGATGTACCTCGACGACGACGGGCTGCTGCCCGATCCGACCTCGGCCTCTCGGGTGCGTACCGCGTTCGCCACCGATCCGAGCCTCGGCATCGTCAGCTTCCGCATCGCTGACGAACAAGGCGTCACGCAGCGGCGCCACATTCCCCGCCTGCGAGCCAACGATCCGTTCCGGGCCTCCCAGGTCACGACGTTCCTCGGCGGAGGCGCCGCCGTACGCATGGCGGTGCTCGACCAGATCGGTGACTGGCCGACCGAGTACTTCTACGCCCACGAGGAGACCGACCTCGCCTGGCGCGCACTCGATGCTGGGTGGCGGATCGAGTACCGACCTGACATCGAGCTCCGACATCCGCGTACGCACCCGAGCCGGCACGCGATCTACTACCGGTTCAACGCCCGCAACCGGGTCTGGCTCGCCCGCCGCCACCTGCCGGCGATCCTGGTGCCGATCTACCTCAGCATGTGGATCGTGATCACGGTCATCCGCCGCCCGCCGCTCGCCGGCCTGCGTGCCTGGTGGGGTGGGTTCGTCGAGGGGTGGACGTCGCGCTGTGGCCGGCGCCGGCCGATCCGCTGGCGCACGGTGTGGCACATGACCAGGCTCGGCCGGCCTCCGATCGTGTGACCAGCGTTCCGTCCTACGAGCCTCAGAACGTCGTCGTGAGGTCGCAGGCCTGACCCGTCTCGGCGGAGCGGTATGCCGAGGAGATGATGTCGATGACGTGCCGGGCATGCTCGGCCGAGACCGGGGACGGCCGGTCGTCGCGTACCCAGTCGACGAGCTGCATGATGTCCTCGAAGACATGTGCCTCGTCGAGTTCGCGATGCGGGCCCACCACGTGCGGAAGCACCCACTGCCGACCGATCCATTCCGCCGAGGCCTGGTCGACGATCTCCTTGCCGGGGAACTCCAGCGCCTCGCCGTTGCGCTCCATACCGATGATCGAGCCCTCGGTGCCGAAAAAGCTGCCGTAGAAGCCCTTGTTGATCGAACCGGCCGCCGTGCCGTAGGCCATCGCGAACAGTCCGTCGCCGAAGTCGAGCAGCATCACGGTGTTGTCGTGGGCGTCGCACTGGACCGCCCTGCCCTGGAACATCCGCTCCGGAATCCGGGTGGCCGACATCGCGGTGATCCGACGCGCCGGCCCGAGGACGGACGTCAGCGCGTGCAGGGAGTACACCGTCATGTCATAGAGCGGGCCACCTCCTGGCCGGCGGAAGTACCACGACGGATCGATCGTCGAGGCACCACTGGGTTTGGTGCGCTCAGGCTCCTGTTCATGGTAGGTGCCGAAAGCGGCACCGCACGTCGCCCAGCACAGAGTCCCGATCGCGCCGCCGGCGATCAGTTCCCGCACGTGAGCATGCTGGGGCCGGAGGATCTCTCCGGGCGAAGCGACGATTCTCAGCCCGCCGGCGTGGGCGCGGTCGATGAGGTCGGTCGCCTCGGCCACGGTCGTCGTCAAGGACTTGTTGACGTGGAGGTGCTTGCCCGCGTCGAGCGCCTCCCGACACTGCTCGTAGTGCAGCCCGATAGGTGAGGCAATGGTCAGCGCGTCGACCTCGCCGCGTTCGAGGAGATCGGAATAGTCGGTGAACGCCTGGGGAATCCCGAACCGGGCGGCCACCTCGGCTGCCCGGCCTTCGGCCGGGTCACAGACGGCCTGAACACGTACGCGGCCCTGCACGTCGTCCTGGCTGAGGTGGGGCAGAATCCCTCGCTGGGCAAGGGTTCCCGCGCCGACCACGCCGATGCGTACCGGATCTGTCAACGTTCCTCCAAGTGATGCGACGCACGTGACGCTCCGCGGCCAGGCGGCCTACCAGTTCGTGAACGAACCGTCGGCCCGCCGCAGCAACGGCAGTTTGGCGCTGCCGCGGAACTCCCGCGCCCGCGCCGCCTCCCGGTCGAACTCCACGCCAAGACCCGGTGCGTCATGAGGAAACAGTGAACCACGCCTGAGCTCGAACGCCTGGACGGGGAAGATCTCGGTGTCGATGCCCGGTGGGTACGCCTGCTCCTGGATACCGAACGGCGTCATCGCGAGGTTGAAGTGCAGGCACGCGGCGGTGCTCACCACGCCCAACGGATTGTGGACCGCAGTACGAATTCCGTGCGTCTCACAGCTCGCGGCGACTTTCACCGCCTCGGTGAGGCCACCGACGATGCACAGATCGATCCGTGCGTAGTCAATCAGGTCCTCTTCGATCAGCGGCCGGAACGCGACCTTCGAATCCAGCTGTTCGCCGGCGGCGAGGGGCACCCTGATCGAACGCCTCAACTGCCGGTAACCCTCGACGTACTCCGACCTCAACGGGTCCTCGACGAAGAACGGGTGCAGTTCGGTGACGGCGTCGCAGAAGTACTGTGCCTCGGGAAGTCCCAACCTGGTATGGATGTCGATCAACAGTTCGATGTCCGGCCCGAACTCCTCCCGCAGGGCACGGGTGAATTCCACCGCCTGACGCGCGGAACGCCGTGGTTCGAGTATTCCGTTCTCGTCATTGGGGCTGTAGCGCAGGTGTTTCCAGCCGGCATCGACAGCCGCGCGCGCCGGGGCCAACCAGTCACTCGCATCGCCGAGCCCGCTGTCACCGCCACGAGTGGCCCGCAGGTGGGTGTAGCAGGGTACGGAGTCGCGGACCCGACCCCCGAGGAGGTTGTAGACCGGTTGGTCGAGCGCCTTGCCTTTGATGTCCCACAACGCGATGTCGACCGCGGAGAGCGCTGCCGCGATGGCGCCGCGGGCTGGAAAGAACCGTCCGCGCGACATGACCTGCCACAGGTGCTCGATCCGGAACGGATCCTGTCCGACGATCAGGTCCCGGAAGGCTACGCAGGCCGCGGCCTCTGCCGCCTCGTGGCCCGACACGCCAGCCTCACCGACGCCGTAGATCCCCTCGTCGGTGTCGACGACGACGATCAGGGACGACCGGCGCTCTCCCGCGATCGGATATGCCGACACGTCGGTGATCTTCACGAGCCTGCTCCTCTCACCGTACCCGCCTGGCTGCAGGCACACCGAGCCGACGCGCGAGACGACAGCGGCAGCCGGTTCCCCTTACCTCATTCGATTTTTCAACGTATCCGACCCGGCGGTCGCCCAGCCAGCGAGCGGCAACACCTGGCCATCGCCGCTGACAAGCGCCGTGGCCATGCCTGCGAGGCTACCCTTCGCCCGCCGCGGGTTCACCGAGAACGCGCGTGAGATTGCCATGCCCTCGGTCACGATGCGTTCGAACCGGCACGGGCTGTCGATGATGACGCTGATCCCCTGACAGAGCAGGGATTCCGCGAGTGACCAGGTGCCTTCGTACCCGATCCTTCCGGCGTCGTGCCATGCGAGCCCGATATCCAACGCCGTCGACTTGAGTACGTCGATGTCGAGCGTGACCGCGCCGGATGTGCGGGCCAGCGGTCCAGCGATGGTGCTCTTGCCGGCGTCGCTCTTGCCCGCCATCTGCAGGAGGAACCGCGACGCCTTCTGGGTGGGCGGCGACTGCGACGCGGCATTGGCATTGGTACTCGACCTCCACATGCACAAGAGACAACCCGCCACGGGACGCACCATGGCCCCCGCTTGCACTTCGGATGCCAACAGCGGTCAGCCTTATGGCGGCCAGGCCGTTCCGGGGTTATCGTCCGCGCACCAGGTACACCTGTCGGTCGAGACCCGCCCGACGAGGAGGTCGCGATGGCCGGAGAAACCACGTCGACGTCCACATCCGATGCGACAGTCCTGAATCCCCTGCCCGATCCCGCTCCGGGTGGACGCGGCTACCTGTGGGCGGCGGGCCTGGTCGGCGTTGTCCTTGCCGGAGTCCTGGGCCTGGTGGCGTGGGGATTCTTCTCGGTCCCTGGAACCGACCCGGTCCGCGCCGGTGGCTGGTATTTCGCGATCTCCCTTCTGATCATCGTCCCGGCCGCGGTCGTCGTCCTCGTGCTGAGCTGGGGTGTCATCGTCCTCATCCGGAGGATGGGAGCGCGCGGCTGGCCGGGGCCCGTGCAGGCCACGCCCGCGGTCGCGCTGGTGCTCTGGCTGGTGTTCGTACTTGCCAGGTTCCTGCTGGCCGGCCCTGAGGAGTAACCCGCGGACCGCCGCACTCGGCGTACGTCGCGGCAGGTGCCCGGAGACCGCGCCGACCTGGCCCGGTGCGCTCGCGGAGCTCGCACCGGCGTCCGTCGATCGTCCGAGCCGACTCTCAGCTGGGTCGGCTCGTCAGAACGGTGGCGGGTCGCCGTCGGCGAGGGGGTCGGGGTCGGTGAGGCGTGGTGGTTCGGTCCGGTAGGTGCGTCCGTGTGGGTCGGTGAAGGTGAAATGCCCCGGTGTCGGCTGCTGGAGCTTCCACTCGGCTTCGCTCTTGAGGGTGTGGTGGCGCGGGCAGAGCGGGCCGCTGTTGTCGACGGAGGTCTCGCCGCCGTCGGCATGGTCGGTGGTGTGATCGAGCTGGCACGTGTTCGCCGGACGGCGACACGTTGACCAGACGCAGCGTTGATTGAGCGCTTCGACCAACTCTGCGGCGAGTCCGCGGAGGAACCTGCGTGGGATGGGGTGCAGGGACAGTAATCGCCCGGTGACCGGATGCGTCACGCCCACGGTGAACAGGGCATCAGGGTTGTCCAGGTGGTTGGCCATGATCCGGCGGGCGGTTTCGAGCAGGATCGGCCCGTAGCCGCCGAGCACGGCGGGCTGCCTGGACAGGTTGAGCAGGGCGAGGAGCGGGATGGCGAGTTGAATCTTCGCCCTGGTCCGCACCAGCGGCCGCTGGAACCCCGCAGACTGCCGGTCCGCGTGTTCCTGCCCATCCGGCTGGCCGTCGGAGACGCCCTCGTCACGCCCGGAACAGGCATCGCCGCCATCTTCCTGGTCGTCGCGGCCGGGCGGGCCGCTCGAACCGGCTGCGCCGCTCGAACCGGCTGGGCCGCTCGAACCGGCTGGATCGGGACGGTACGTGGCGGGTTTGCAGTCGGGGCAAGGGCAGTACCGGTCGTGATGCTCGTGGTCGCAGCCGGTGTGCGAGCAGCCCGGATCGGTGTCGGTGGCGTCGCGCCCGGCGGGACTCGAACCGTCAGCGGCCGCCCGGCTGGCGTCGCCACTGCCGCAGGTGGTGATGTCGGCGCGGCCGGACAGCAGGCTGGCGGCGATGTCGGCGCGAAGCTGGGGCAGGGTGCGTTCGTCGCCGGCAGACTTCATCGATCGTGCCATGGCGTCCAGGTAGGTGTGCGCCTCGACCGCCTGGTCCGCAGGTATCCCGTGCAGCCGCAGGTCGGCCACCCCGTCGATCGATGGATACACGTCGACACCACGGTTGGCCCGAGCCCGCTTGTGCCTGAGTACGGCTGCTTCCGGGTTGATCTTGAGCACTTCGGCTTCGACCCGGATTCGCAACAATCCCGCCCGCAGCCCCAACACGTCCGGGAACAGGGCGTCCTCCACCGCACGCCGCTCCTGCGCGGTTTCCAGAACGCGGATCCGTTCGGCGATCGCGCGAGCGTCGGCGAGCTCGAGCTGACCGGCAGCCAGAGCCGCACGGGTCCGGGGCATGGTTCTCAGGAGCAGGGCGAGGTCGGGGTACCAGTCGGCGTGATAGGCCGACCACCCCAACAACTGCTCCAACAAGGCCGAACCATGGGGCTCCGGCACCGCTGATCGGTCCGCCGGACCATCGACCAGACCGGCCGGACAATAGGCGAGTGCGGCCGCGTCGGCCAGACAGGCCGCCTCCAGGGAGGAGATCAGCTTCCGCCGCGCGCGGATCAGCTCCTCCAGCTCGTAGCCGTTACACGCATCACGATCAACCCGCGCCGACGCAGCCGCCAAGCCGGGACCGGGCACCATCTCGGTGAACCCCTCCGGCAGTGGTGAGACGCGCACCCCCGTGTCGCTCATGCGTTCGACTATAGCCCAGAATGATCATTGCGGCAACCAGCGGATCCGCACGCGTGGAAGTCGAAATCCCTTATCCTGTTGGCGAAACCCACGTTCTGACCCCCAACACGGCACCCACTGCGCCGGCCCACCCAACCCCTCGGCGACCCGGTGGCTCATCCCACCGACACGCGTACCCGCTGATCTGTGTCGGCGGCGGTACGAGATGCTGGGTGGATGCCCACGACCGTCTACACAGATGGCGCCTGTCTCCAGAACCCGGACGGCCCGGGTGGTTGGGCATGGGCCGTGCCCGGCGGCGCACATGCGAGCGGTGCCGACCCGAAGACCACCAACCAGCGGATGGAACTCATGGCCGCGTTGTCGGCGGTACGCGCGCTGGACGGCCCGCTGACCGTTGTCAGTGACTCGCTGTACGTCGTGAACTGCTTCAACAAGCGCTGGTACGCCTCCTGGGAACGCAAGGGCTGGACGAACGCCGCCCGCCAGCCGGTCGCGAACCAGGACCTGTGGCGGCCACTGGTCGAGCTGTTCCATGCCCGCAACGGGAAACTCACATTCCAGTGGGTACGAGGCCACAGCGGCGATGCGATGAACGACCTCGTCGACCGGCTCGCCGCCGAGGCGGCACGTACCCAGACGGGACGGTCGGGTTCACGCCCGCCGGCGGAGCTGGGACCGCCCGACAAGCCCGAACGCAAGCGCAGCACCGCCGCGTCCGGTAAGGCGGTCAGCGGTCTCGCCGCACCGGCCGGCTACCGGGTGGTCGTCTTCGGGCCTCGGCCGCCACAACTCGGTGGGTACGACGACAATCCCGTCGCCGCCCAGGTCTGCCGCAAGCTGACCGAAATCCTCGCGGGGCTCCGTGCCGTACATCCCGACCTCGTGGTGCTCACCGGTCTCGGTCTCGGCGCGGAGCAGCTCGGAGCGCAGGCGGCGGCGCGGGCGAAGGTGCCGTACGTCCCGGTGCTCGCGTTTCCCAACCCCGACGAGGTGTGGCCGCAGGCCCGCCGGGCGAGCTTCCGGAAGCTGGTGGACGCGGCGTCGGCCAGCCTGACCTTCTCCCCGGACAAGCCGACGTCCACGCAGGTGGCGGCCCGCGTCATCGCCCGCCGCAACGACTGGCTCGTCGCCCAGGCCGACTGCGCGCTGGTCGTGTGGGATGGCAAGGACCGCGCGCTGGGCACCCGGGTCAAGGCGCTCGAGAAGCGGATCCCCGACGACGTGTGGATCATCCCGCCGGAAGCCTGACCACCCTTCGGTCCCGAGATGTCTGTGAGACTGGCCGCCATGAGCACCGAGGATGGTGGGCTCATGCGGTCATGGCGACCTTGAGCCGCCCGGGAGCCGGCGTGGCGGCGAGGTCGTACGCCTTCTGCGCCTCGGTGACCGGCAGGGCATGCGTCACGTACGCCGGCAGCGGTCGCGCGGCGAGCAGCTCGAGCGCCCGGCCGAGGTAGGGCACCCAATGATCGTGCGGCGTCGTACCCGCTGTCATCGAGAGGTTCTTGCGGAAGAACGTCCTGAACGGCACCACGTGGTCCTCGGTGTCGACCACCCCGAACGCCAGCACGTGCCCGCCGGGTGCCGCCGCGCGCACGGCGTCGGCGAGGGTCGCGGTCTGGTGGCCGACCGCCTCCACACACAGATCCACCCGGTCGTCGTCGGCGAGCCCGCCAACCCATGCCGACGCGGTGGACGCGACCGACTCGTCCAGGCCGTAGTCGGCCGCCACCTCGGTCCGGTCAACCGGGTCGACGCCGACGACGGACCGCGCCCCCCGGGCCTTCAGTACGTGGGCGAACAGCAGGCCGATCGGCCCGAGGCCGAGCACCGCGACGGTACGACCGGCGACGTCGGGTGCCCGGTCGACCGCGCTGAGGACCGTGGCGAGGGGCTGTGCCGCGATCGCCTGCAGGTCAGGCAACCGGTCGGGCAACTGACCGGGCAACTGGTCAGGTACGGCGCACACCAGGAAGTCCGACGTGACGGAGTACTCCCGCAGGCCCTGTACTCCCCGCGCGACGCCCACCACGCGATCGCCGGCTCGAAACCGCGCGCTCGCGCTCGCGACCACCTCCGCGACGATCTCGTGGAGCGGATAGCCCGGGCCCGGCTGGTCGTGGCCGTCCGCCGGGGCCGCGCCGGTGAACTTGGGTACGTCGCTGCCGCAGATGCCGCCGACGAGGAAGCGGAGCAGGAGGTCACCCGGCCGCAGGTCCGCCGGTCGCGGCGGGTCGACGTCGACGTCACGTATCCTGCCTGGCCCGTCAAGCTGGTACGCCCACATTGCTCGACCGTAACCCACGATCGACGTCGTACGTCCGACCGGGAACGGCAGGCCCTCGAGCTTCTCCTCGCAGAGCTCGGCCAGGCGCTGCCGCGCGGGCGTTGAGTGGTGGCCGACCTTGACGGGAACGATTGGGCTGCCACCAGCCCTCTGACCGACGGCTAGGAACGACTGACTGTCGCCAGGGGCCGCCTTGGACGCCGACGAGAGCTTACGGCTGGATCGACGACCCGCCGCAGTCGCGTGACCGCGTGGAGGCACTGGACGCCCTTCGTCGCGACTTCGTCAATCACGCGTTGAATGCGGCCGGATCGCGTAACCTGCTCTATCGTCGTGCGTTACTTCACCTAGGGTCGCTTACCTGCTGCACAGAGCACCAGCACAACAAGCGATGTACGCCGTGCGACCGCGAAACCACAAAGCGGAGCGTCGCGGTGAGCGACCGGGCGCAATGGTGCGTCACGCGCGAACGGGGTCCCGAAGGTGGGGCCCCTTTTTGCTGTTTTCCAGGGGAGGGAAACCAGTGACCACATGGTGGATTGACCTGAGCATTCAAACCGGTCACCCGATCGTTCCACCCGAGATCTGCCAGCAGTTGCAGAAGGAGATCGGATACGGAGCGACAGTGGGGAACACCACTCCGCCCGGGGACCTCTCCGTCAGTGTCCACATGGATGCGAACAGTCTCCCGGGTGCTGTCATGGCAGCGGCCGAAACGGTCACGACGCACTTGGCACGGCACCAACTCGGCGGCCACATCACGGAGGTGGAAGCCTGTACCGAGGATGAGTTCGTACGACGTGCCAGGCTGGAGATGCAGGCCGAGGAAGCACAGCCCGCCGTCGTGCGCGCGGGACGCGGCAGGCATCGAAAAGGTCGGTAGGAAGGCGACTCCGGCAATTACAGCGTGACGGGGAGTTCGCATCGGTTCACCCATTCAACCAGGAGGAGATCCATGGGAATCGGGACAGGCATCTTCTTGATCGCTGTCGGCGCCGCTTTGACATGGGCGGTCAACATCGACCTTCCGTACGTCAGCGATGACGCGCTCGGGCTCGTCCTCGTACTCGCTGGAATCGCCTCTGTCGTCGTGTCGGTGATTCTCAAAGCGGAACGTCCGGAAGCTGGCGTGGGAACTGGAATCCTGCTCTTCGCCGTCGGCGCCGTCCTTGCCTGGGCGGTTCACGTCGACCTGCCCTACATCGAGGACTACGCGATGGGCGCGATTCTCATGGTGGCGGGCATCATCGCCATCGTCGCGACCGTCGTGATGAGCAGGCAGCGAGGCGATGAAGGTCGGGAGGCTATGCCGGACCGCTACTGACAGGATCGGCAGCATCTCTCGCCGAGTGGGTCAGAACACTTGCCCGTGAAGACCCACGGCGCGACGCGGGATAGCCAGGCCGGGGCTTCGGCGCTCAGCCGTCGCCTCCGCCACCTCCCCCACCTCCGCCACCGCCGTCGCCTCCGCCGCCACCGCCGGAGTAAGGGAATGACCCGTACTGCGGCCGGGGATACCGCGACTCCGAATCTCCCCTGGACTGCAGCCGCTCGCTGCCGGAGTCCCAGGTCAGCATTTCGCGCTTCCTGCGCTGGCGCATGTTGAGATAGCCCAGCACAGCCAGGACGACCAGAATCCCCGCAGACACCCACAGCACGGTCATGGACGGAGAGTGACAGCGGCGGCCGACTCCTGTCCAGATCCTCTGGCCCCATCCCAGCCACACGCCCCACTGGATGGGACATCCGGTGGAATCGTGCACTGCCGTACTCGTGTACGGGCGCGAAACCGCACTCGGGGCATCGGGGAGGCACCGCGGTGAACCACCCCGGTGCCTTTCCGGACCTGGCGTGACCGCGCACCGAGAAGCGTCCTGGTCAACAGGTCCACGATTCGGCGTACCATCTGGCACACTCAATTGGTGTCGATGGACGAGTTGCGTGTCGGCGATGCCGAGCGTGACGACGCGCTGCGCATGCTCGCCGAGCATCTGGCAGCCGGGCGCCTCGACATCGACGAGCACAGCGAGCGCTCCTCACAGATCATCTCGGCACGCACCAGGGGTGAGATCAGGAAGGTGTTCGTCGATCTCCCCGAGCCGCATCCCCTTCTCGGCCGCTCGCCGGCCCCGGGCACCGGTCGCGGCGTCGCATCCGGCCAGCCGAGCCCGGCGGATGCCAGGCTGGCCGTTCGTTCTCGCAAAGCCGCAGCAATGCGCACGTTCGCCGCCGGGCTGACGCCGCTCGTGTGGTGCGTCTGCATCGCGGTGTTCGTGATGACTGACGTCGGCTGGTGGATGTTTCTCGTGCCGATCGCCTACTCGGCGTTACTGTCAGCCTGGGAGCAGGCGAGCGGAGGCAAGCACCCAGCCAAGAGCCCAGAAGAGAGCCACGACAAGCCCCACACCGACCCTCGAGCCGACAACCGGCCGAACGAATGACTCCCTGAGAGTCCCGCCATGGCTGTGCCCATCCACGCAACGCTCTGACCGTTGGCGGACAGCAGAACTCGGCAGCGCGGCCCGCGCGGCACGCGACCTCCACTGCGGATCGCCACCGACCTGTGGTGGACTCTTGGGCATGTCCGCGACGAAACCGCCAGAGCTGGCGATGCTGTGGGAAGCCAGCGATCCTCACGATGCCCTTCGCCAGCGCTTCGGGTTCACCGATGCGGAAGAGGCCTGCCAGTGGCTTGGCGTCGTACTGGCGAAACACTGGGGTTTCCAGGTGAACTCCTGCGAGCGTCTCGTGATCAGCGCGGGCAACGCGTTGGCGTGGCTGACGACGGACGCGCACCGGCTGGTCGCGAAGTGGTCGGTCGTGGCGAGCCTCTTTCCTCGACTGGCCGAACTGGCTCGGCTCACCGACTGGCTGGCACGCCGAGGTCTCCCGGTGTCCGGGCCCGTTCCGGCGCTGGACGGAAGCCACCAGGTCAAGATCGACGGTGTATCGCTCGGACTCCAGGAAGTGGTGGACGGTGCCCATCTCGACGTGACCGACCAGGACCAGGTGTATGCAGCCGGCGGCGTCCTGGCAGATCTCCACCTGGCGCTCGCCCACTATCCCGATGTCACACCTGTCGTCGCGGTGAGCGCCCGGCGTGAACGGCAGCCCCTTCGGGTACTGATGAGTCGTACGATCGAGAGTTGCGGTCGAGCCGTCCCGGCCACGGACGCGCTTCGCGACTGGCTCGACACCGCGCCACCCGACCACGATCTCCCCGTTCACCTCGTTCACAACGACATCCGGTCCGCCAACATCCTGTGCGCGGGATCGACGATCAGGGCGGTGCTCGACTTCGAGGAGGTCACGCTCGACCATCCCGTCGTCGACCTCGCTCATGGCGCCGTCATGCTCGGCACCCGGTTCAGGAACTGGGGCCCGGTGTCGCCGGAGACCCACCAGGCATTCATTGCTGGCTACCAGTCCCGACGCCGACTCTCCGAAACCGAGGAAGCCTGGCTGGGCGCACTCGTGCTGTCGGGCACCCTGGGATTCGTTCGTCCCGGAATGGAGGATCCCGCCGGCTGGACAACATCGGCTCACCTGGCAGCGGAGGCGCTGCGATGAGTCAGGTGCCGAGGTATTTCGCCTCGGCGACGGCGGGCGGCGTCGGCCGCCTCGTACGAACTATTCGAACGGGAGTGGTTCGTAGCTGGCGCCGTAGGGGGCATCCGGTCGATCGAACTCGCCCATCAGGGCGCGGCACATCGGGGTCGTACGTTCCAGGAACGCCTCGGAGTTGGTGAACCGGTCGGCGGGCCGGACCCACGGCGGGCTGTAGACGTAGTGCGCCGTGTAGCGGTCGCGCTCACCGTCGTGGCGGTAGGTGCGGTGCCACACCCCGTTGTGGAACAACAGCACCGAACCGATCGGCGCGCAGATCACGTGGCCGATCGGGACGTCACCCCGGTTCGTCCGGATGTCGGGCGGCAACGGCACCTGGCTGCGGTGGCTGCCCGGGATCAGCTCCATGTTGCCGGTGCCCGGCTCGGTCTGGTCGGTCAGCAGGAACGATGCCCGCAACTGGATCAGCGGTACCGGGTATCCGACCTGATTGAAGTTGTACGCACTCGACCCGTCCTGGTGCCAGCCACCCACTCCACCGTGTGCCGGCTGCATCGTGTTCCAGCTGGCCTGCAGGATGAACCGGTCGCCGAACAGCCCGCGGACCTTCGGCAGGACCGCCGGATGGTCGATCAGCCGCTCCAGACACGACTCGGTCTCGTATCCGCGCCCGATCTGCCCGAACTCCCGGTCCCGTGCGGCGTGAAGCCGCTGTGAGGCGTCGTAGCACTCTGCGGCCTCGTCGGCGGACAGTACGTCGGGGATCACCAGGTATCCCCACGACTCGAACACAAACCGATCAAGGTCGGTGAACGGCCCTGGTGCGACCTCGGGATTCAACATGTGTTCGATGCTCCGTTCACTGCAGGTGTACCGGCCGGGAGGCACGGCCGCTCAGTCACGATCCCCCAGGCGTGACGTACGCGCCAGCGGGTCTTCCGCGAACGGCCGCGACCGGTGACGGCGTTCCACGCGTACTCATGCTTCGAGCCCTACCTGTCTCGCAGGCGCTCGAGTTCGTCCGCCCGGCGCATGTCCTTCGGACGTCCGACGGCCCGGCGCATGAGAACGAGATCCTCCCGGCGCAGGTAGCAGACCTCGAGGCCGTCCGGGCCGGACGCGGTCAACGCACGGCCGAGGAAGTCCCTGACCGGCAGCGCACCCCAGGGCAGAGCCGGAGTGCAGCAGTCACCGCTCGCCTGCGGCGACTCGAACTGGACCTTGGGTTGGAGGAAGGCTTCCGGCCCGAGCGCGATAGGCACTCCGTCATCGTCAAGCAGGTGGCAGCCCGCGGCGTCAAAGGCAGCCGACAGAGCTTCAGCCTGCGACGGATCCCCGTCCCACAACAGGTCGAGATCTCCGGTCAGCTCGACCGACCCGTGCAGAATCCCCGCGACCTGTCCGATCATCACGGTCCGTGCCCCGGCCCGGTTCAGTGCTCGCAGGAGGGGAAAGGGGTCGAAACCGAGCGCACTGTCCGTAGCAAAGGTGCCCAGGATCTCGTCCGCGTCGTCGTGGGTCCGTCCCGTGGCCGGCCGAGCACAGGTCAGCGCTCGGGCACGCTCCACGGCAGCACGCAGAAGCTCCAAAGGTCCATGACCCACCCAGACATCGAACACCAAGCCGACCTGCACCTAGTCCTCCTGGTCGAGACCAGTCTCGTAACTCCTGCCCGTGGGCTCGTCGGAGTCGACGAGAATCCAGTCCGAGCAGGAGCCCGCATCAGGACCACCGTTGATGGTCAACGAGGCCACCAAGCGACCGGTACGTACGACGTAGACGTCGACCTGGCAGCGGCCCTGATAGACGGTGACGGTGTGCCCGCCTTCGTAGTCGCAGGACCTGAGCACCTTCTGCGATGCGCGGCCAGCGCCGCGGCGGCACCCCACCAGCTGCACCTCGCTCGGTTCCGGCCGCATCCTGCCCGCCAAGAGCGGCGTGACCACAGCATCGGAGCACGCTGGCGGGTCACGAGCCGACGCTGACAGCGGTGCCACGGCCATGACGCGCATGCCGGGTCAGCTGCCTTCTCCACTGGCCTCACGGAGTCCTGCTTGTGCGCTGGAGCTATTGCGTTGGAGTTGCTCCACGGTTTGCTGAACGAGTGCGATGCGCTGGACCAACGGGCCGGCAGGTACCTCGACGAGTTCGAACCCCCACTGGCGATAGGTGTCCTCATGCAGCTGCTCGAAGGTCAAGGAGTCCTCGAAGGTGATCCGTCTGGCTGCTGTCGCCTGGATGCTGCCCTGGTTCCGGACGAAGAAGACGGTTGCTGAATAGACGGCGTGTTGAACAATCCGGTCGATCTCAGCAGCCAGAAGGGGCGACGTCGGGAACCGTAGGTAACGGCTCAGCGCCAGCGTGCAGATGGGTGAGCGGTCAAAGTAGATGACGTCCGCTTCCGCGGCTCGCGCACGGCTTTCCCTTTGGCGTTGCAGGCCAACGATCGCATCGATGAAGCTTGGGTCCTTCGATGGCTCGTCGTCGCCGAGTGACTGCCGTAGGGCCATGACGTCCGTTGCCGCTTCTTCGACTACGGCCTGTCCGTTGACCTCCAGCCCGCGCAGTAGCGCGGTTTTTCCTGCGCCCGGCGTGCCAGTGAGGATGTATCTGGGCATGGCTGATTCCTTGTCGCGGATGTGAACGGATTCGTGAGGTGGCGAAATGGGGTGGGGCGATCCGTGTGCGCCTAGTACGGCGTGGCGTTAATGATTGGACGGTTGTTCCTGGGAGGATGCTGGTATGGCTCATCCTCCTGCTGCGGCGTTGGTGTTGCATGACGGTGATCGGGACGTTCTTGGTTCGTGGGTGCGAT